>NZ_JBYMAP010000038.1:0-24822 GCF_057766305.1 Methylomonas sp. BG-2
CGTGCCGCCCCGGATCGCGGCTTTAACCGGATGCCGGCGCCGGCCGCTGTCCTGCCCGCTCCGTCGGGCGTCGGCACGGTAGTTATTCATCGCTAAGCGGAGTGCTCATTCCGTTTCCCTCCGGCGGATCGTTTGGCAGAGTATAGACGGCTTAATCGACTGCGACGGTATCCACCAATAATAATCGGTCGCCATCCAGCCGTAATGCCAGGGTTTTGCACAGCAGATTGGTTTCGAAATCGCGGTAGCGCTCGGAACTGACAATGCGGTCGCGGTCGCCGCAATGTTCCAAGGCCAGCAATTGAAAGAAATAAGGCCGCCAGGACCAATTGAAGCCGATCTTGCGCGGATCGGTAAACCAGCGGTTGGCGCTGAAATTAAAGTCGGGGGAAATCTGATCGCCCAGATTGTTGCAAAGATAAAAGCGGATCACGCCGCTTTCGGCGAAATTCCAGCTGACCAGTTCGTTCA
This sequence comes from Methylomonas sp. BG-2, assembly GCF_057766305.1. Taxonomy (NCBI): domain Bacteria; kingdom Pseudomonadati; phylum Pseudomonadota; class Gammaproteobacteria; order Methylococcales; family Methylococcaceae; genus Methylomonas; species Methylomonas sp. BG-2. The sequence continues at coordinate 472 of NZ_JBYMAP010000038.1, forward strand.
GATTGAAATCGTCCTGCAAAGCCTCGGCCAGCCGGTAGGCCAAGCTTTTCAGGGTGTTGATCGCGTTGATCTTGCGCTCTTCGCGAATCAGGGTCTGCTTTAGAAATTTGCCGCGTAGCGAGGCAATATGTTGTTGATACTGGTGGCTGGGTTTGAAATCCGCTTCGGCCTTGCCGAACAGAAAGCCTTGCATGTACTGCGCGCCGCAGTCCAAACCGAACCAGAACTCCTCGTCGGTTTCGACGCCTTCGCAGGTCAGCCGGGCGCCGGTACGCTTGCCCAGCCGCGACAACACTTGCATGATGTCGCCGGCGATGCCGCCCTTGGCGGCTTGCTTGAACAAACGCATGTCGATCTTGATGATGTCCGGCTGCACCGTGATCAGCCGCTCCAGTTGCGACGAACCGGCGCCGAAGTCGCCGATCGCCACGCTCAGGCCGTGTTTGCGGTAGCGTTGCACGATTTGCTTGAGTTTTTGCGGATCGGCCGGGGCGTCGGAGATTTCGACGATGACTCGGCCGCGGTCGATATTCAGTTCTTCCAGCATCCGCACCGTCGGCACCGCGTTGAGCTGGCGCAGATTGTCTATCCAGGCCGCCGAGATATTGATGGCCAGAAAGCTGTTGGGATCGGCCTGTTCGGCAAACTTTTGCAAGGCCTGCCAACGCACTTGGCGGTCGAGCTCGGTGCGTTGCTTGGCGTCGATGTCGGCCGAGGAAAACCAGGCGCCGGCCGACACCACGCGGCCGTTACCGTCGTGCTGGCGGGCCAGCGCCTCGTAACCGACGATTTGGCCGCTGGCGGTGGAAATAATGGGCTGAAAGTAAGGAAATAACTGGAGTTTGGCTTGCATCGTTCCTTGTGGCTGCTCGCGTGCGGGTTGATGTCAGGTCGCTAGAAAATCCTTCAACTCGGGCAGGCAGGAACCGCAGCCGGTACCCGCCCCCAGGCAGGCGCCAATCTCGGCGACATTACACAGCTTGCGCTCGCGGATCGCTTGCCGAATGGTTTTCTCGCCTACATTGAAACACGAACAGACGATTCGGCCAATATCGGCTTCTCCGGCGGGCGGCGTACCGCTCAACAGGCTCAAGCGTTCGTCCCGGTTCAAGGCCGTTTTGCCGAACAGCGTCGCCAGCCAGCCGGGTTCCGGCAAATCCGGCCCGGCCCCGACGAACAAACAGGCTTGCAGGCCGGAATCGGTTACCAGAGCGGTTCGAAAGTCGCCGGATTGCGGATCGCTGTATTCCAGCCAATAGCGGTCCGCCCGCTCGGCCGCGTCGGCGGCCAGCCGGTGGCGGCTCCAGGTTCGCCAGTCCCGGCCGGTATGGCCGCCGGCCAGTTGGTAACGGTAAAAGCCGTCGCCGCGCATGACCACCCGGTACTCGCAGTCCGATAGCGGCAAGACTTGCCTCGACAGTAGCAGTGCATGCCAGCGGGCCGGCCAGGCTTCGATGGCGACCGGGGTTTGCTTGCTTTCCGGCTGGCCGGAGAGCGGATCGGTCACCGGATTGATCAACGCGCCCATCCGGCCGTGGCTGCTATTGACGCTGGTCCAGTGCATCGGCACGAACAGACTGCCCGGCCGTTGCGCCGGGCTGATCGCGACTCTGGCGAGCATGCCGCCCCAGCGGCTGGTCAGCTTGGCGATGACGCCGGTCGACAGTTGCAGGCGGGCGGCGTCGTCCGGATGGATTTCGACGCAGGGTTCGACTTGGTGGGTGTTCAGCTTGGCGGCCAAGCCGGTACGGGTCATCGTATGCCACTGGTCGCGCAAGCGGCCGGTGTTCAACGTGAACGGGTAGTCGGCATCGGGCGCGTGCCGGGGCGGGCGGGGCGGGATCGGCACGAAATTGGCCTTGCCGTTGGCCGTGAAAAACCGGCCGTCGCCGAACAGCCGGGCGGTACCGCCGGCGGCGCTCACCGGCCATTGCAGCGGTGGCAGGTTGGCATAGGCCGGGTCGCTCAGGTCCGCCAAGCCGGACAGATCGAAGTCGCGACGCCCGTGAGCGGCGTCGTTTTCGAAGGCCGACAGTGCGGCGTGTTCGCGGAAAATCTCGGCGCTGGTCCGATAGGCGAAAGCCTCGCGAAAGCCCATGCGTTGCGCGACCTGGCTGAAGATCCACCAGTCGTGGCGGGCCTCGCCGGACGGCGGGAACAACGCCCGCTGACGGGATATGCGCCGCTCCAGATTGGTGACGCTGCCGTCTTTTTCGCTCCAGCCGGTGGCCGGCAGCAGCACGTGCGCCAGGCGGGTGGTGTCGGTATCGGCGATGCAATCGGAGACGACCACGAAGTCGCAAGCCTTCAAGGCCTGCCTGACCCGGTCGGCGTCGGGCATCGTCGCGACCGGATTGGTGGCGACGATCCAGATCGCCTTGATCTTGCCGGCCGCGACCGCGTCAAACAGTTCCAGCGCTTTCAGACCCTGGCGGTTGGCGACCCGGTTGCCGCCCCAAAACCGGCCGACGCGGTCGACATGGACCGGATTGTCCAAGTCCATGTGCGCGGCCAGCATGTTGGCCAGGCCGCCGACCTCGCGGCCGCCCATTGCGTTGGGTTGGCCGGTGAACGAAAACGGCCCCATGCCGGGCCGGCCGATGCGGCCGGTGGCCAGATGGCAGTTGATGATCGCATTGCATTTGTCCGAGCCGGAGCTGGATTGGTTGATGCCTTGCGAATAGACCGTGACGGTTTTTTCGGTCGCGGCGAACCAGTCGAACAAGGACGCAACGTCGTCCTCGGCCAAGCCGCAGCCGGCGGCGGTCGCGGCGGCGTCCGCCGCGGCGCTTCGCGCTTGCGCCAACGCTGCCTCGAAGCCGGCGGTGTGGTTTGCAATGTAGGCCGGGTCGATTGCCCCGACGGCGGCCAAATGGCTGAGCAGGCCGTCGAACAACAGTGCGTCCATGCCCGGCCGGATTGGCAAATGCAGGTCGGCGATGTCGCAGCTGGCGGTGCGGCGGGGATCGACGACAACAATTTTTAGGGCCGGATTGCGCTCCTTGGCCTTGCGGATGCGTTGGAAAGCCACCGGATGGCACCAGGCCGCGTTGGAGCCGACCAGCACGATCAAGTCAGCCAGTTCCAGATCTTCGTAATTGCACGGCACCGCATCGGCGCCGAACGCGCGTTTATAGCCGACCACCGCCGACGACATGCACAGCCGGGAGTTGGTGTCGATATTGGCCGAGCCGATGAAGCCCTTCATCAGCTTGTTAGCGACGTAGTAGTCCTCGGTCAGCAATTGGCCGGACACGTAGAAGGCCACCGAATCGGGGCCATGCTCGGCGATCGCGGTCTGGAACCGGTTGGCGACCAGATCCAGCGCGCTGTCCCAATCGGCGCGGGCGCCGGCGACGCGGGGGTAGAGCAGGCGATTTTCCAGCGACACGGTGTCTGCCAGCGCGGCGCCCTTGGAACACAGCCGGCCGAAATTGGCCGGATGGTCGGGATCGCCGGCGATTCGGACCCGATGGCTGGCGGCGTCCTCGATCTCGGCCGTGATACCGCAGCCGACGCCGCAATAAGGACAGGTGGTTTTGACGATAGGGGATAGACTCATGCCGGTATTGTCTCAGGCCGCCTCGGCGGTTGTCGCGCCGCCGAATAACAATTGTCGGCGCATGCCGCGCACCGGCACGCGGTCGCGGACCATGCCCAGATAGCGGTTGGCGTTGCCGGTGTCGCCGTACAGAATCACGCCGATCGGCACGTCGCCGCGCAACACCACTTTTTTGTAGATGCCCAGGCCGTAATCGACGAAACGCAGCGTCTCGCAGTCGGCGTCGCCGTCGAAATCGCCGACCGAAAACAGATCGATGCCGGTGACTTTCAGCATCGTCGCGGCGAAACCGGTCCGATAGCTGCCGGCGCCGCCGGCCAGTTGGCCGGCGCAGATCCTGGCCTGTTCGTAGACCGGCGCGACCAAGCCGAACAATTCGCCGCGGTGCTCGATGCATTCGCCAACCGAGTACACGGCCGGATCGCTGGTCCGCATCGCGTCGTCGACGACGATGCCGCGCCGGCAGTCTAGGCCGGCCGCCTCGGCCAGCGCGGTATTCGGACGAATGCCGGTGGCCATCACCAGCAGATCGGCGGGTAGCTTTTGACCGTTGTCCAACTCGACCCCGCTGATGTGGCCGGCGCGGCTGGCAATCGCCGCGACCGTGGCGCCCAGTTTAAAATCCATGCCGGTGTCGGCCAGTTGTCGGCGCAGGAATTCGCCGGCCTGCCGGTCCAGTTGCCGGTTCAGCAAATGTTCGGCGCGGTTGACCACGGTGACTTGCATGCCGCGTTTCAACAAACCGTTGGCCGCTTCCAGGCCGAGCAAACCGCCGCCCAGCACCACCGCATGGCGGCGCTGGGCCGCCTTGGCGATCATGGTTTCGACATCGGCGATGTCGCGAAAGCCCATCACGCCGTCGCAGTCACGGCCGGGAATATCCAGCATCAACGGCAGTGAACCGGTCGCGATCAACAGTCTGTCGTAGGCCGCCGTGGTGCCGTCCCGCGCGATGACCAGACGTCGAGTCCGGTCGATCGCCGCCACGGTTTTGGCGGGGCCGCAGTGCAGGGTAATGTTGCGGCACCGGTACCAGTCGAAATCGTGGATCACGATGTCGGCGAAGTTTTTGGCGCCGTACAGCACCGGCGTCAGCATGATGCGGTTGTAGTTGCCGTGCGGTTCGGCGCCGAACACGGTGATGTCGTAAAGGTCGGGGGCGATTTGCAGTAGTTCCTCGACGGTCCGCATGCCGGCCATGCCGTTGCCGACCACGACTAGTTTCGGTTTCATGTTGGTTGCCTCATCTCGTTGCGAAGGGTGCCTTAAAAGTCCCTCTCCAGCGAGGAAAGGGTTTTGTTTTGACTTTTACGACAGCCTCCCGCGCTGTAAAAGCCGGCCGGTCCGGCCGGCTTGAACGCAGGTCGTTAAAAACTGACGTTGGCCTGCAGCCAGATTTTCTGGGTATCGGTAAACGCGGCGTTTTCGGTATTGAAATTGGCGTACTTGGCCAGCAAGGAATAGTGCTTGCCGAATTTCTTCAGTATCGAGAAATCCCACTCGCTACCGTATTCGACGCCGCCGGTGTCGTCGTAGAAATCGTGGTACATGCCGGTGACGATCAGCGTATCGTTCATCGCCTTATAGCTGGCGGTGGCGAACACGTCGCGGATACCCTGGCCCAAGGTGGCATTGCCCAGCGGATTGATGAACAAGTCCGCCCAGCCCTGGAAGGCGTGGTTGGTACCCAGCGGCGTGTTGAAGGTCTTGTTCAAACCGTAGCCGTTCAACTGTTCCATTGCGCCTTGCAAGGTCAGATTGAACGCGGACAGACCGCCCATCAGGTTGATACGGTCGGCTTGGTAATGATTGGGGTTGTCGGCGTAATTGGATTGCTTGCCCCATTCGGCGGTGTACAGGAAATTCACGGTATCGAAAAACTGCGGCGATTTGCCGTCGAAGCGCAGGCCGTAGGTTTGCGAGGATTTGGCGTAGTTGGCGCGTTCGCGGAAATCCAGCCAGTAGCCGTAGCCGATCAGGTTACCCCAGTCGCCGACCTTGTAATTCAGGTTCAGCACCGGCGCGTTCAAGGTATCGGTTTCGCCGAAAATGTTTTGGGTGTGGTCCAAATAACCGGCGTTGACGGTCAAACCGAACAGTGTTTGGTTGTTGTGGGTGATCAGCACCGAGTCGTAGGTCGATTCCATCTGCCGCCAGCCGACGTTGCCGATGAAGCGGTCGTCGTCGAACTTGATGCGTTGCCGGCCGACCTTGATCAAGGTGTCGGCGATGCCCTTGTAACTGAGCCAGAACTGGTTGAGTTCGCTACGGTCCGGGTCGGCGATCAACGAGTAATCGCGGTGGCGGTTTAGCGTGGTGCCGCCCTGGTCGTAATCTTCCTGCAATGCGTAGTTGCCTTCGTACTCGGCGTAGGCTTGAAAATCGTAAAAGGTCGGCGACAGCAGGCCCAACCGCAAGCGGGCGGTATTGGCGTTGGCGGTTTCCACCCGCTTAGGCGCCTTGCCGGGGATGATGGGGCCTTTGTCCTGATCGACATTTTCCCAGCGGTAGTTCAAATCCATTTTGACCGCGCCATTGCTGCCGTAGTGGTAAAAGTTCAGCGCGTCTTCGACTTCCTTGGTGATGTCGGCCTGGGCCGGCAGGCTGGCGCCGGCGATCGCCAGCACGCCGGCCGGCAAGATTTGAGCGGATTTGAGCATGGTGTCTCCTGGTCTGTGGTCGTTCGAAAGTCGGTAAATCGCCCGCCCCAACTGGGCCAGGCGGGAAAATTCGGCGCAAAGCGCCCCTATCTCCGCCGGACGAAGGCGGCGGATGGCTTGGGTTCGGCGCGGTCGGGCTCTAGTTAAATCAGTGGGTGTGGTCGCACTCCGCCAGAAAGGTCAGCAAGCTTTCCCGGTAACGGTAATAGTCCGGATGTTCCAACAGCGCCTTGCGGCTACGTGGCCTCGGCAGATCGATGTCCTGGATCTTGCCGATCTTGGCGTGCGGGCCGTTGGTCATCATCACCACCCGGTCGGCCAGCAGAATGGCTTCGTCGACGTCGTGGGTGACCACGATCGCGGTGACGTGGGTGCGTTCCCAAACCTCCATCAATACCTCCTGCAATTCCCAGCGGGTCAGCGAATCCAGCATGCCGAAGGGTTCGTCCAGCAACAGCAATTTCGGCGACAGCGCGAAGGCGCGGGCGATGCCGACCCGCTGGCGCATGCCGTTGGACAGATCGGCGGCTTTCTTGAACATCGAATCGGCCAGGCCGACGCGGGTCAGGTAGTATTCGACGATGTCCTCGCGTTCGTCCTGGCTGGCATGCGGATAGACCTTATCGACGCCGAGCATGACGTTGTCGAACGCGGTCAGCCATGGGAACAGGCTGGGTGCCTGGAACACCACGCCCCGATCCGGGCCGGCGCCGTCGATTTCCCGGTTGTCCAGGATGATGCCGCCTTCGGAAATCTCGTTGAGGCCGGCGGTCATCGACAACACCGTGGATTTGCCGCAACCGGAATGGCCGATGATCGAGACGAATTCGCCTTTTTTCATCCGCAAATCAAAGCCGTCCACTACCTTGACGGTGCTGTTGCCGTCCGGGGTCGGATAGATTTTCGACAGATTGGCGAATTCCAGATAGCGGGCCTTGCCCAAATCGGATTGGCTGGGCTTCAAGGCCGAGGTATCCAGTTTCCAGTCGTTGCTGGTATTGGGACGCACGTCCGGCAGTTTGATTTTGTCACCGACTTCGGCCTGGGCTTTTTGCATGCCGATGTCCATCAGGTAGCGGGTAATTTCGGCGCGCAGGCGTTTGAATTCCGGATCGTGGTTCAACGCCGCGCGGTCGCGCGGCCGTTCCAGATCGATGACGAAGTCCGGACCGAAGGTGGCGTCCGGGCCCGGTTTCAGCGGGATCACCCGGTCGGCCATGTAGATGGCTTCGTCAACGTCGTTGGTGATCAAAATCACCGTCTTTTTGTCCTGCTCCCAGATTTGCAAAATCTCGTCCTGCAGATTGCCGCGGGTCAGCGCGTCCAGCGCGCTGAGCGGTTCGTCGAGCAACAGGATGTCGGGATTGGCGGCCAGCGCGCGGGCCACGTTGACCCGTTGGCGCATGCCGCCGGACAGTTCGGCCGGACGCTTGTCCATCGCCCGGCCCAGATTCACCATGTTGACGTATTTTTCGGCGTGGGCGCGGCGTTGCGCCGGCGTCCAGTCCTTGAAGATCGCATCGACCGCCAATGCCACGTTTTCATAGACGGTCAGCCACGGCATCAGCGAATAGTTTTGGAACACTACCCCGCGATCCGGGCCGGGTTCGCGGATTGCCGCGCCGTTTTTCAACAGCTCGCCGCCGTCGGCCTGAATCAACCCGGCGATCAGCGACACCAAGGTGGTTTTGCCGCTGCCGGAAAAGCCGACGATGGCGATGAATTCGCCTTCCTGAATGTCCAGGTTGATGTTTTTCAGGATAGAGGTCTTGGCGTTGCCCTCGCCGTAGGATTTGCAGACATTTTTCAATTCCACCAGCGGCGCGCGGGCGTCGTTGGCGGGTCGGTCGGTCACGGTTTTTTGCATGGAAAGTTCGATGATTTTGGCGGGAGCGTTCATGGCGGCGTCCTTACACTTTTTGGAACGAAAACAGGTTCTGCAGCGAGTGCATGATGCGGTCCAGCGCAAAGCCGATGATGCCGATCGTGAACACCGCCACCATGATCCGGCTCAGCGAGTTGGAGCTGCCGTTTTGGAATTCGTCCCAGACGAACTTACCCAGGCCGGGATTCTGCGCCAACATTTCGGCGGCGATCAGTACCATCCAACCCACGCCCAGCGACAGCCGCATGCCGGTGAAAATGAAGGGCAGCGCCGACGGCAGGATGATGCGCTTGATCTGGGTCATCCAGTCCAGCCGCAATACCTTGCCGACGTTGACCAGATCGCGATCGATCGACGACACGCCGACCGCGGTGTTGATCAGCGTCGGCCACAACGAGCACAAGGTCACCGTGATCGCCGAGGTGATGAAGGACTTCTCGAACCAGGAATCGTCGGTCGTCACATAGGCGGCGCTGACCACCAGCGTGACAATGGGTAGCCAGGCCAGCGGCGACACCGGTTTGAAAATCTGGATCAGCGGATTGAACGCGGTATTGAGTACTGGGCTCATGCCGCACAGGATGCCGATCGGCACCGCGATCAGCGTCGCGATCACGAAGCCGGCGAACACGGTGCGCAGACTGGTCAGGATTTTGTCGAGATAGGTGGGTTTGCCGGTGTAGGGCCGGGACTTAATGTCGGCTTTGGGGTCCTCGGCCAGCTTTTCCTTGTTGCGCTGGGCTTGGCGTTGGTAGAACTCGGCCTTCTTGGTTTGTTCGGCGGCATGTTCGGCTATCAAACCGCCGACTTCATCCCAAACCGCGACCGGACCGGGAATGGTACCCAGGCTGGTGTTAACCCCGGAAGCCGATACGCTCCACAGCCCCAAAAACAGCGTAAAGGCAATGATCGGCACGCCCATCACCAAGAACAGTTGCCGCAGTTGTTGGGCCGGGTTCTCGCCGGCGGCGATTTTGACCAGCGGCACGAACCAAGTCAGGCCGGTGATGTTGAAAAATCGGATAAGTTTACGACTCATAATGTGTTCCTCTCTAAAGGACCTCGATAATCGATCCGGGTACGGCGTGCGTACCAAATTCGGTGTTGCGTTACTTCAGGTTTAAAAAAGATGCCTCCCTGCACCAAATCGCATCCCTGCTTTTGAGCACCCACCAAAGGTTCTTAGTCCACGATCTTGCCGCCGGAAACCGTTTGCTTGCCTTTCAAGCCGATCGCGAACTTGGCCAGATAGTCGTTGGGTTTGTTGGCGTCGAACGGCACTTTGTCGATGAAGAAGTTTTGCGAAGGCTTGATGGCGGTGTCGGCCGGGAAGTCCTCGGCCTTGGCCTTACCCTCGGCGACCAGCTCTTTCGCGGCGGCCAGATAAATGTCCGGGCGGTAGACGTTTTTCGCGGTCTCCAGATACCAGTTGTCCGGCTTAGCTTCGTTGATCATGCCCCAGCGGCGCAATTGGGTCAGATACCAGACCGCGCTGCCGTAGGACGGGTAGCTGGCGCCGTGGCGGAAAAAGGTGTTGAAGTCGGGCAGAGCGCGTTTATCGCCTTTTTCGTATTCGAAGGTGCCGTTCATGCTCGCCGCCAACACCTCGACGTCGGCGCCGACGTATTGTTTTTGCGACAGCATTTCGATGGCTTCCTTGCGGTTTTTATTGTTCTCGGCGTCCAGCCAAATCGCGGCGCGAATCAAGGCCTTGGTCACCGCCAGATAGGTATTGGGATATTTGTTGGCCCAGGCCTTGGTGACGCCAAACACTTTTTCCGGGGTGTCCTTCCACAGTTCCTCGTCGGTGATCACCGGCACGCCAATGCCTTTAAACACCGCTTGCTGGTTCCACGGTTCGCCGACGCAATAGCCGAAGATGGTGCCGGATTCCAAGGTCGCCGGCATTTGCGGCGGTGGCGTCACCGACAGCAGCGCGTCGGCGCCGATCTGGCCGGAAATATCCTGCGGCGGCGAATAATAGCCTGGGTTGATGCCGCCGGCCGCCAGCCAGTAGCGCAGTTTCAAATTGTGCGAGCCTGCCGGAAAAGTCATGGCCATGTTGAACGGCTTGCCTTCGGCCTTGTATTTATCGACGACCGGTTTCAAATAATCGGCCTTGATCGGATGCGCCGGCTTGCCGCCGTCGGTTGGCACGTTGGGCTTCATTTGCTTCCAGATGTCGTTGGAAATCGTGATGGCGTTGCCGTTGAACCCCATGCTGAAGGGCACTTCGATATCGGCTTTGGTGCCGAAACCGACGCTGGCCGCCAACGGCGCCGGCGCCAGCATGTGTGAACCGTCCAGTTCGCCGTTGACCACCCGGTCCATCACGACTTTCCAGTTGGCCTGGGCTTCCAGTTGCACGAACAAGCCTTCTTCCTCGAAAAAGCCTTTTTCGGCGGCAACCGCCAATGGGGCCATGTCGGTGAGTTTGATGAAGCCGAATTTCAGGTCTTCCTTTTCCGGCTTGCCGGCCGCCCAGGCGGAACCGGCCAAGCCGGCGGCGAGCAGTGCGGCCAAGGCCGCGATCAGTGGTTTCGGGGCGAATGTCTTGCGATCAGTCATGGCGGATTCCTGTGGGTTTGGAAAAATTCAGTCCAAAAAAAAAGGCGTCTAGCCCGCTTCGTTACGAAACGGGCAATAGACGCCTTTGTCTGGTGGCTCTACGGCGAGCCGGTTTTATTTCGGCTCTGCAACCAGAGCCACGGCAACATTAAAGCAAGTGCAATGCCAATATGCTGGCATTCATGAGGCTGGTCTATAAAAATTACTGTAAATACAGTAGTTTGAGGGGTTTTTTGGAGTTTTTGTTTGGGATTGCCGTCGTCGGTTTAGCGCCAATCGGGCGGGGATATGCACTTAATCGGTACGGTTTACGACAATTTGCACGCTTGTGGTGCGCTGCGATAGCGCGAACCCGCTACACTGGTAGTCGGACGAATCACTTTTCGAGGCGCGGCGATGGGCAAAAAGAAATCCGAATCACCGAATTACAAGGAGGTGTTGCGGCAGTTGCAGGAGGAGCTGGTCAAACTGCAAAGCCACATCATCAAGCACGGCGACAAAATCTTAATCCTGTTCGAGGGCCGCGACGCCGGCGGCAAGGACGGCACCATCAAACGTATCATCCAGCATTTGAGTCCGCGCGAGATTCGGGTGGTGGCGCTGGGCAAGCCGTCGGACCGCGATTTGGGGTCCTGGTATTTCCAGCGCTATACCTCGCATCTGCCGGCCGCCCAGGAAATGGTGTTGTTCAATCGCAGTTGGTATAACCGGGCCGGGGTCGAACGAGTCATGGGATTTTGCAGCGACGCCGAGTACCACGAATTCATCGAAACCGTCGCCCATTACGAGCAGCTGTTGGTGCGTTCCGGCATCAAGCTATTTAAGTATTACCTGGACATCAGCAAGGAGGAACAGCAAAAGCGTTTGAAGGCGCGATTGGATGATCCTTTGAAGCAATGGAAGATCAGCCCGATCGACAAGGCCGCTCAAAAGCACTGGCGCCAATACAGCGAGGCCCGCAACATCATGTTTGCCCGGACTCACCACTTATCGGCACCGTGGACCGTTGTCCGCGCCGACGACAAGCAGGCGGCGCGGGTCAATTTGATCAAGGATTTGTTGTCGCGGCTGGATTACAAGGGACGCAACGAGGAGCTGATTCTGCCGGACGGTAATGTTGTCTTCAACTACGAAGAAAGCTATTTGCATAACGGCATGATCGCGCCTTAGCCGGCGTCCACCGAGGCGGACGCCGGCCGATGCTTACTTGGCGGGTTTCGCGGGCGGTTTGGCGGCTTCCGGCGCTGGCGTTGGGGCAGCAGGCGCGGGAGCCGGCGCCGACGGCGTACCCGGCGCGGCAGTCGGCGCGGGCGGGGTTGCCGGCGCTTCGCTGCCGGCCGGCGGCGCGGTTTCGGTTGCGAAATAGCCTTGTCGCCAAGCCCAGCCGGCTCCGGCCAACAGGATCAGCAGCAACACGTATATCGGCCAGCGGCTGGGTTTTTCGCCGAACGGATCGGCCAAATGGCTTTCGGCGTCCTTCGGCAGTTTGGCGACATCGGTCAGCAAATGGCCGAACGGAATATTGATGTAGGCCTTGGCATTGACGGCCCAGCCGCAGGCGTCCAACAACGGTGCCAGATTGCGCTGGCGCAGTTTCAAAAAGGCGATGAACATCGACGGCCCGGAAATCGCCAGCATGACGCCGGCAATCACCAGCGGCATTTGCCACCATTGCAAGGCCAAAAAGCCGCTAAACACCGAGGCCAACGCGGTGCCGATCGCACCGATGGCCAGCCCGATCGCGGCAAAGATCCCGGCGAATTTGCCGACGTCGAAGGCGGTCGGGGCCGGTGGCTTGCCTTCGCCGGCCTGCGCGCCGGCTTCGTTAATCCCCTTGAATGCGCCTTCGTGGGCCGCCTTGTCGCGAGCGCTGGCGCTTTTTTCAAGCTGCTCGTTAATCATCCGCGCCACTCGCTTGTAGGGCGCCCAGAAGGCCTGCTGGATGCTGATCGGGTTTTCGATGATTTTGACGATGGTCGCGTCCCAGTCCTGGCCGTTGCGGTCGTAAAACACGCCGTTGCGGCCGACCCGCAAATTGTCGCTGTCGCCGTCGGTGAAGGCGGCGGCGATCGTCAGCTTTTCATTGCTGCCCTGGCGGCGGCATTCGCAATACGCCAAGAATATTTTACTCAGCTCGGCCAGTTTGCCGTGGGCGGCGATGTCGTCGACCTTGACGCACAAGCGGCAAGCTCGACCGTCCAGATACAAGGTGCCGGCTTGAAAGATCGCGTGCGGCTCGGCGGTGTAAAAATCGCGGAACGAGACGAAGTTGTTCAGCAGTCGGTACAGGTCGCGGTGATAGTGCAGCAAGCGGCTTAGTCCGTCGATTGCGTCCGCTTCGGCCTTCAAGGCCAAATCCTGCTCGATCAACGCCGCCAGCTTGGCTTGAGTACCGTTTTCCAGATAGGTTTTGACGGTGGCGATCGGCAGGCCGGCGGCCGCGCTGGCCGGTTTTTGCGCCAGCCAGGCCCGGTAGTCGGCGAACCGGCCCAGCACCTCTCGCCATTGGGTGTAGCTCAAGGTTTCCAGCTCGCCGAGCAAGGGCGTCAGCACGCCGGCGTTAAATTGCGCCAGTGCCTCGCTCCAGGCCGGATTGAGGCCGCCGACCAGCGGCAGATCGCGGTCGGGCGCGATGGTCGCCAACGGCAGTTGCGCCACGGCTTCGAGCTCCGGCGCTAGATCGAGTCCGGCCAATTGTTCGTAGCGGGCGTCGTTCGGATTGAGCGCCGTGGCGGCGCGCTCGTCGAAGGCCGCCAGCCGGCAACGAGTGAAATAATCGTCGATTTTGGCCTTCAATTTGTCCAGCAAGGCCGCGGCGGCTTCCGGATCGGCGATGTTGCCGCGCACCTGGGCGGCTTCCCGGTCGCATTCCCGCCACCAGTCGGCATAGGCCTGGGCATCCAAGAAGAATTGCGCCAGTTTGTCGGCGTCGATGCCGGGCTCGCCGTTACGGTCGGTCAATTCGCCCTGGCAGGCGATAATGTCGGCGATCGCGGCTTGGCTGGTTTCGTCGGCGGCTGCCTTGGCCGGTACGATGCCATCGCCGTTGAAACGGGTTTCCGCAAAAATTTTAGCCATGTCGGCCAAGTCTGCGTCGGTGATTTCGCTGGCTTGCGGCCTGCCCAGGTTTTTCAGCACTTCCTTGGCGCAGGCTAGCAGTTGCTTGCCTTCGTCGTCGTGGTCGTTGATCGCCGCCAACGGTAGACTGGCTTTTTGCTGTAGCAAGTCGGCCGGATTTTTCAATACCTTGCCGACCCAACGCACCGCCGCCAACACCTCCGGCACCCGAATTCGGCCGTCGCCGTCGCTGTCGAGCAACTGCAGCGTGCGTTGGTCGAAGTACAGGCCATGGGTCGGACAACTCAGCGCCGCCCACAGTTTCTGGTCCAGATCCGGCAGCGCCAGCAGATCGCTGGCGCGTTTCAGTTCCACTTGGTCGAATCCGCCGAGCTTGGCGAAACGCCATTTTTCGGCGGGCTGGCGTGGATGGGCTTGATTCATCGGTGAGTCTCCCTGCGTGGTGGCGTAAGAATGAGCATAACAAAAAAGAAATTTCCGTTCGCCGTCCTGGCGACGCCCGAATTGGACAGCGCTGGCGGCCAGCCGGAATCTCGTGGCGCAAGCCGCCAGACGAGGGCGAGAGCTTAAGCCACTCGAATTCGGAGTGCAAATATCGGCTTGGTTCCTAAATCAATGGCGTTAACTGAAGGATTGCCCGTTCGTCAATAGCTTGCCGAACGGCGAATGGCTCAAAAATCGGGCCCCGTCTGAATCGACGACGGCGACACGGTCGCTTAGCTCGGGATCGTCGGCATCGCAAACCGTACCAGTAAGGCAGGGCGATCCTCGAAGCGGCTGGCTTGAATCCGTTTGGCTGCGCCGCTCCGCGACCTCGTCGGAAATGCCGGACCCGTGCTGGAAGCGGCTGCTCCGCTTCGGTCGTCCGGCGGTTACTCGAACGCGCCCAGCAAGCCCGCCGACTGGGCGTCGCGGTTGCCAAGCGGCGCCAAGCCGAATCGGATTTCGATCAGCTTTAGGATGGCCGTCGTGTCGTACTGGGTGTGGTCGATATGGTGCTTTTTCGCGAATGGCGAGACCACGATAGCCGGAATCCGGGTGCCGGGTCCCCATCGGTCGCCGCTGGGTGGGGCGACGTGATCCCACAAACCGCCGTATTCGTCGTAGGTGATGACGATGGCGGTGGATGGCCAGATCGGGCTGGCGCGAATCGCTTCGACCACATCGCGCACATCCCGGTCCGCTTCCAGCATACTGGAGTAGCCGGGATGTTGGTTGCTGCGGCCGACCGGTTTGTAAAACGCGACTTGCGGAAAGCCGGTTTTCAGGTCTTCGAACAAGCGTTGCTTGTCGCGCAAATGCTCGGCGCGGGCGGGGCTATTCGGCGCGTAGTTGGCGTAGTAAAGAAAGGGTTGGTGGTGGTACTGAAAGTTGTCGCCAAGGTCGCGGCCGGCCACGGCGTCGTCCCAGCCGCCGGCATACCAGGCCCAACTCACGCCCTTGTCCGATAGGCGATCGCCGATGGTGGGCGCGGTTTGTATCGGCAGACGCCGTTCAAGGCGTTGATCGTCGTGCGGCGGAAAAAACGGCTGTATCGTGCCGACCGCGTAGCCATCCTCGGTGACGCTGGGATCGCCGACCGGTTTGCCGGTGGCCGGGTCCGCCTGCCAATGCCGCATGTCGTCCGGTGGATTTTCGAAACGCGGCGTGCAGGCGCAGATCAGCCATTGATGATTCAAAAACGAGCCGCCGAAAGCCGCCTGGAAAAATTGGTCGGCCAGCGTGAACTCCTTGGCGTATTGCCATAGCGCGGTGCCGGCCATATTGTAGTAGCCCTGGGTCAGGCCGCCGGCCGACGACAACTGCGCGAAGCGGTCGTTACGGCCGGCGTTGATTTGCATTTGGTGGATGAAAAATCGGTGGGTCAGGTCCGGGTGGCGTTGGTTAGCACTGATGTAGCGGCCGATGTCGAACGGTGCGTTGGCAAGATCGGCCGGGAAGCGCTCGTCGGTTTTGCCGCCGCTGCCAACCGGCGGCAGCGTGCGGTAGGGCCGGCCGAATTCGTCGATTTGCGGCGGCGCGGTTTGAGCGTTGCTCAAGCCTTCGGCGCCGGGAAACAGGCCGAACACATTGTCGAAACTGCGGTTTTCCAGATAGATCACGACGATGTGCTCAATGTGCGACAAATCGGCGCGGCTAGCCGCCGTGGACATTAGCAGGCTGGCTGCTAACATTATGATCTGCAAACATTTCATCGATGAACTCCGAAGCTGCGGACGGAAAATAAGAAAACGATTAAATTCGGCAATTGTCGGCGGATTGGATTAGAATTCGACGCAACGATGGCATAACGCCGTCGCTCCGTAAAGATCTGGAGGCTCCCATGGACATCAACACCCAATATTCGCAATCCAGCGCGCTGACCACGCAAGCCACCCGCGATTTGAAAGCGCCGAAAAGCCCGGAGTCGGCGGAAGCCAATCCGCCTGCCGCGCCGAATCGAGATTCCAATAGCGACAACCAGGCGGTCGGCGATACCGTGAGCTTTTCCCAAGCCTCGCTGCGTCTGGCTCAAAACCAATCGACACCGGAAGCGCAACCGGCGCTGAACTCCAGCGACGAAGCGCGCCGGGCCGCCGAGGATCTGGTGAGTTCCAGCGCGGCCAATCCGGCGACTTTCTATACCGCGCAAGGCAACGGCGCGCGTCTCAATGTCGGCGGTCTATTAGGTTAGCCCAAGCAAGCGACTCAAGCGCCGTATAACGGCCGTCGGCTTCCCGCCCGCGGCCGTTTTTTGTGCCCTGCGGATTCTTGGCGCCAATCCGCCGCGAACATGACCGGGGTAGCGTCGACGTTGTTTCCAGCCTGAAGCCGCTTAGAACCCGCGAGAAGGCCGGGCCATCGCGCATTCTTGTCCCAGCGGCGGTTAGATCTTACGCGCCGGCGCAAGCCATCCGCTAAGCGGCGCGTCGCCAAGCCGCAACATTCGGAGCCGAAACCGGTCCAGATATAAATACACCACCGGTGTCGTGTACAACGTCAGCAGCTGGCTAACAATCAGGCCGCCGACGATAGCGATGCCCAGCGGTTGGCGTAGTTCCGCGCCGTAACCGGAACCCAAGGCCAACGGCAGCGCGCCGAATAACGCGGCCAGCGTGGTCATCAGGATGGGGCGGAAGCGCAACAGGCAGGCCTGAAAGATAGCCTCGCGCGAATCCAAGCCGCGCTCGCGCTCGGCCTGCAAAGCAAAATCGATCATCATGATGGCGTTTTTCTTGACGATGCCGATCAGCAAAATCACCCCGATCAAGGCAATGATGCTGAATTCCTTGCCGCAAGCCATCAGAGCCAGCAAGGCGCCGACACCGGCCGAGGGCAGGGTGGACAGGATCGTCAGCGGATGGATCAGGCTTTCGTAGAGCACGCCCAGAACGATGTAAATACTGATCAACGCCGCCAGAATCAGCCAGGGTTGATTGCGCAGGGCTTCTTGAAAGGCCTTGCCGGAGCCTTGAAAACTGCCGGTCACCGTGGCCGGCAGGCCGATGTCGCGCAAGGCTTGATCGATCGCCGCGCTGGCACTGGACATTGCCACGCCGGGTTTCAAATTGAACGACAGCTCGCTGACCGCGAACTGGCCTTGATGGCGTACCGACAGTGGCGCGTTGCTGGGCGCGAAGCTGGCCAAGGCCGACAACGGCACTTGTCGCGGCTGCCCGCCGCTGGCGTTGCCGCTCTGGGCCGGCGCGCTGATATACAGTTGTTTCAGGCTGTCCGTCGATTGCCAATATTGCGGTGCCAATTCCATGATCACCCGGTATTGGTTGAGCGGATTGTAGATCACGGATACTTGGCGCTGACCGAAGGCGCTGTTCAAGCTATTGTCGATCAAGGCTTGGCTGACGCCGTAACGCGCGGCTAAGTCGCGGTTGACGGTCAGGCCGATTTGTTCGCCCTTGTCCTGTTGGCTGCTGCTGACATCGGTCAATTCGGGCAAGCGGGCCAATGCCGCCTGCACCTTGGGCGTCCATTCCTTCAGTAATTCCAGGTCGTCGGCTTGCAAGGTGTAATCGATCAAACCAAACGACATTCGCCCGCCAATCCGCAGCTCCTGGGCCGGAAACATATGCAAATTGGCGCCCGGTATCCGGCCCGCGGCCTTGCGCAGCCGGTCCATCACAACCTCGATGCCTTCGCGCTCCTCGTGAGGTTTCAACGTGATAAAAACCCGCGCGCTATTGCTGCTTTGCGAGCTACCGGCAAAGCCGGCGACGTTGGCGACCGCCGGGTCTTTCAGCAAAATCTCGGAGATCTGCCCAAACTGTTTTTGCAAGGTTTGAAACGAGGTGTTTTGATCGGTTTGAATTTCGCCCAACAAGCGGCCGCCGTCCTGGGTCGGGAAAAAGCCCTTGTCGATGGCGCCGTACAAATATACGTTCAAGCCTATCGTCGCCAGCAACAAGGTCAGCATGATTCGACCGTGGCGTAGCGCCCAGCTCAGACTATGACGGTAACCGGCCAGCAGCCAATCGAAGGCCGCGCCGATGCCGCGATAGATCGGTCCGTGTTCGGTGGACTCTTTGCCCAGCCAGCGCGCGCACAGCATCGGCGTGGTCGTCAACGAGATCAGCAGCGAAACCAGCACCGCCGCCGATAAAGTCACCGCGAATTCCCGAAACAGCCGACCCGGCACGCCGCCCATCAACAATATCGGCAGAAACACCGCCACCAGCGACACGCTCATCGCCAGCACGGTAAAGCCCACTTCCTTGGCGGCCATTAACGCCGCCTTGAACGGCGCGACGCCCTCTTCGATATGGCGGTTGGTGTTTTCGACGACCACGATCGCGTCGTCCACGACAAAACCGGTGGCGATGGTCAACGCCATCAAGGTCAGATTGTTGATGCTGAAGCCGCAGAAATACATCACCGCGCAGGAACCCAGCAGCGAAGCCGGCACCGCGACAATGGGCACCGCCGCCGAACGCGGATTGCGCAGGAACACCAGCACCACCAAAATCACCAGCACCACCGCGACGAACAAACCCTGTTCGACTTCCTTGATCGAGGCCCGAATCGACAACGACCGGTCCACCACCACCGACAGCTCGATATTGCTGGGTAGCGCCGCTTTTAATTGCGGCAACACCGCCAACACTTCGTCGACAGTCTGGATCACATTGGCCAAGGGTTGTTTGCGGATGATCAGCAATACCGAGGGTTTGCCGTTTTTCAGACCGACGTTGCGCAAATCCTCGACCGAATCGACCGCTTCGCCCAAATCGGCGATGCGTACCGGCGCGCCGTTGCGGTAAGCAACGATCAACGGCAAATACTCCGCGGCCACGCGCGCCTGATCGTTGGCCTGAATCTGCCAGCGGGTGTCGGCGCTCTCCAGCACGCCCTTGGGCCGGGTGATGTTGGTTTGGGCGATGGTGGCGCGCACGTCGTCCAAACCGATACCGTATTTGCTCAAGGCGTTGGGGTTTAATTCCACCCGCACCGCCGGCAATGCCGCGCCGCCGATCTGCACCTGGCCGATGCCGGGGATTTGCGAGACTTTTTGCAGCAAAATCGTCGAGGCGGCGTCGTACATCTGGCCGCGCGTGAAACTGTCCGAGGTCAACGCCAGAATCAGAATCGGCGAATCGGACGGATTGTCGCGCCGGTAGCTGGGGCGGTTGGGCATGCCGCTGGGCAGCAGGCTGGCGGCGGCGTTGATCGCGGCCTGCACGTCGCGGCAGGCGCCGTCGATATCGCGGTTTAAATCAAATTGCAGCGTAATCGACGTGGAGCCTTGCGAGCTGTTGGAAGTCATCTCGGTGACGCCGGCGATCCGTCCCAACGCCCGTTCCAGCGGCGTGGCGACGGTGGCGGCCATGGTTTCGGCGTTGGCGCCGGGCAGTTGCGCCTGCACCGAAACGGTGGGGAAGTCCACCTGCGGCAGTGACGAGACCGGCAAATTTAAAAAGGCCAATACGCCGCACAGACTGATGGCGATGGTCAGCAAGGTGGTGGCGACCGGGCGGCGGATGAATAGCGCGGACAGATTCATCTCAATGCAGGTCCTGTTCCACGGCGTCGCCGGACTCGACGCCCAGCACGGTTTTAACCCGGCGCGCCAGATTGTCCATCGCCAGATAAATCACCGGCGTGGTGTACAAGGTCAGCAGTTGGCTGAGCAACAGGCCGCCGACCATCGTGATACCCAGCGGATGGCGCAATTCCGAACCGACGCCGTGACCCAGCATCAGCGGCAGCGCACCCAGCAGCGCCGCCAATGTGGTCATCAGAATCGGCCGAAAGCGTAGCAGGCAGGCTTGGAAAATCGCCTGATCCGGCGGCAGACCTTGCTGGCGCTCGGCTTCCAGCGCAAAGTCGATCATCATGATCGCGTTTTTCTTGACGATGCCGATCAGCAAAATAATGCCGATGATGCCGATAATCCCCAGATCGCCGCCGGACAATTGCAAGGCCAGCAAGGCGCCGACGCCGGCGGAGGGTAGGGTGGACAGTATCGTCAACGGGTGAATGTAGCTTTCGTACAGCACGCCCAGCACGATATACACGGTCACAATCGCCGCCAGGATCAGCAGCAGCGTGTTGTTCAAGGATGCCTTGAAGGCCTGGGCGGCGCCTTGGTATTCGCTGCGGATCGCCAGCGGCAATTCGATTTGGCTCTTGGCGGCTTCGACGGCGGCCACCGCATCGCCCAGCGCGTAGCCCGGCGCCAGATTGAACGACACCGTCGCGACCGGATATTGGTCGAGATGATTGATAGCCAACGTGGTTGGCCGTTCTGACAATTCGGCGATGGCCGACAGCGGCACCTGGCTGCCATTGCTGGAGGGGACCCGCAATTCGTTCAGCGCCCCCGGACTGGTTTGCTCGGCCGGATCGACTTCCAAGACCACCCGGTATTGGTTGGCCTGGGTAAAAATCGTTGAAACCAAGCGCTGGCCGTAGGCGCTGTACAGCGCATTGTCGATGGCGGCGGTACTGACGCCCAGCCGGCTGGCGGTGGCGCGGTCGATATTGACGAACACTTGTCGGCCCTGGTCGAGTACGTCGCTGACCACGTCGGCGAATTCCGGCCGGCCTTGCAGTTTGTCTACCAAGTTGCCGGTCCAGCGGTTCAATTCGTCCAGATCGGCGCCTTCCAAGGTAAATTGGTACTGGGTGCGGGTGACGCGGTTTTCCATCGTCAAATCCTGCACCGGCTGCAAATACAGTTGAATGCCGGGCAGGTCGGCCAGCCGCTCTTTCAACCGAGCAATGATGGCGTGGGCCGGTGGCCGCTGGTCATGCGGTTTGAGGTTGATCAAAAATCGGCCGCTGTTCGGGGTGGCGTTGATGCCATCCACGCCGATGAAGGACGACAGATTTTCGACCGCCGAATCTTCCAGAATGCGTTGCGCCAGCTTGCGTTGTTGCTCGGCCAGCGCTTGAAACGACACGGTTTGCGGTGCTTCGGAAAAACCTTGAATGATGCCGGTGTCCTGGCTGGGGAAAAAGCCTTTCGGTATCCAGACATACAGCGCGGCGGTCAACCCCACGGTCGCGAAAAACACCAACAAAGTGGCCGCTTGGCGTTGCATCACCCAGTTCAGGCTGCGCCCGTAAACCTTAATCAGCTTGCCGAACCAGTCGTCGCCGACCTCGTCGTGTTGATGATGGCCGCCGCTGGGCCGCAACAATTTGGCGCACATCATTGGCGTCAGCGTCAACGAGACCACCGCCGAAATCAAAATCGCCACCGCCAACGTGATCGCGAATTCCCGAAACAAGCGGCCGACCACGTCGGACATGAACAGCAGCGGGATCAACACCGCGACCAGCGAAAACGTCAGCGAAATAATGGTAAAGCCGATTTGTTCGGAGCCTTTCAACGCGGCTTTCAGCGGCGATTCGCCGCGCTCGATGTAGCGCGAGATGTTTTCGATGACCACAATCGCATCGTCCACGACAAAGCCGGTGGCGATGGTCAGCGCCATCAAGGTCAGGTTGTTGATGCTGAATTCGGCCAGATACATCGCCGCGAAGGTGCCGACCAAGGACAGCGGCACCGCGACACCGGGGATGATGGTCGCCGGAATGTTGCGTAAAAACAGGAAGATCACCATCACCACCAGCGCCACCGCCAGCAGCAATTCGAATTGGACGTCGTGGACCGAGGCGCGGATGGTCACGGTGCGGTCGGTCAATGCGTTGACTTCGACGCCGGCCGGCAGCGAGGCTTGCAGCTTGGGCAGCAAGTCCTGGATGCGATCCACCACCTCGATGACGTTGGCGCCGGGCTGGCGCTGGATGTTGACGATGATGGCGGCCTTATCGTTGGCCCAGGCCGCCAGCCGGGCGTTCTCCGCGCCGTCGATCACCGTGGCGACATCGGTTAATTTGACCGGCGCACTGTTTTTGTAAGCCACCACCAAGTCGCGGTACTCGGCGGCCGAGCGCAATTGGTCGTTGCTGTTGATGGTCGCGGCGCGGGTCGGGCCGTTGATCGAACCCTTGGGCTGGCTGACGTTGGCGGCGGCAATCGCGGCGCGGACGTCTTCCAGGCTGATGCCGTAGGCCGCCAGCGCTTTGTGGTTGGCCTGGATGCGCACCGCCGGCCGCTGACCGCCGCTGATGCTGACCATGCCGACCCCTGGCAATTGGGCGATTTTTTGCGCCAGACGCGTATCCACCAAGTCTTCGACCTTGAACAAAGGCAGGGACTCGGCGCTGACCGCCAGCGTCATGATCGGCGTGTCGGCCGGATTGACCTTGCTGTAGACCGGTGCTTGCGGCAGGTCGCTGGGCAGGAAATTATTGGCGGCATTGATCGCGGCCTGCACGGTTTGCTCGGCCACATCCAGATTCAGGCTCAAATTGAATTGCAGCGTGATCACCGAGGCGCCGCCGGAACTGGTCGAAGTCATTTGGGTCAGGCCCGGCATTTGTCCGAACTGCCGCTCCAACGGCGCGGTGACGATCGCGGTCATCACTTCCGGGCTGGCGCCGGGGTAGAGCGTGGTGACCTGGATGGTCGGATAATCGACCTGCGGCAGCGCCGATACCGGCAACAAGCGGTAGGCCAGCACGCCAACCAGCAGCAGCGCCACCATCAGCAATGAGGTGGCGACCGGGCGCAGAATGAAGAGCCGGGACGGATTAAACCCGGCCTGGCCGGGATCACTGAAACTCATGGCTTAACCGCGCCGGCGGCGTTGGCCGGGATCTGCATCGGGCTTGGGCTGCAATTCCGGTTTGGCAGCCACCGCCTGGCCGTCTTTTTCGGCGACATCGACCACGCCGCCGTCCTTGACCCGATCGATGCCGGTGACGATCAAGGCCTCGCCCGGCGCAATCCGGCTCTCGATCGCCACCTTTTCGCCTTCGCTGGGACCCGGCTCGACCCGACGCAGACGGGCGATGTTTTCGGCATCGACCACGTAGACAAAGGCCCCCTGGCTGTCGTGCTGCAGCGCGGCGCTGGGGATTTGGGTGACGCCGCGCAAGGTGTCCAGATGCATGCGGATATTGACGAACTGGTTGGCGAACAGGGTTTGCTCGCGGTTGTCGAATTGGGCCTTCAATTTGATGGTGCCGGTGGTCGGATCGATTTGATTGTCCAACGCGATCAGTTTACCGTCGGCCAGCTTGATTTTTCCGGCGCGGTCGTAAGCCTCGATGCCGATCTCCCGGCCTTCCCGATAGCGTTTCACGACCTCCGGCAGTTTATCTTCCGGCAACGTAAACACCACGCTGATCGGTTGCAGTTGGGTAATCACCACCAGGCCGTTGGCGTCGCCGGCTCTGACGATATTGCCTTGGTCCACTTGTCGCAAGCCGGCCCGGCCGGAAATCGGCGCGGTCAGTTTGGCGTAACCGAGCTGCAGTTTGGCGTTATCCACCAGGGCCTGGTCCATCTCGACGTTGCCGCGATATTGCTTGACTTGCGATTCCTGGGTGACCGTTTGCTGGGCGGCAATCGAATCCTGCTCTAGCAGGGTTTGATAGCGGGCCCGGTCCAGCTCGGCGTTCTGCAGCAAGGCCTGATCGCGGGTCAGCTGGCCTTGGGCTTGTTGCAGCTGCACCTGAAACGGCCGGGGGTCGATTTCGGCCAGCAGATCGCCGGCCTTGACCATTTGGCCTTCGCTAAAGCTGACTTTAACCAGCTCGCCGTCCACGCGCGGTTTGACGGTGACGGTCCTCAGCGCGGTGACGGTGCCCAGCGCGTTTATATACACCGGAAAATCGCCGCTGCTCGCGGATTGAATCGCGACGACGGCCGGCGCGTCCGGCCGTTCGCCGAACGGCGAGCGGTTTTTGGGGCCGCGTTCGGCTTTGCTATCCGGCGCGGCCTGACCGAATTGCAGATAGACGACTACGCCGATCAGGCCGAGAGTTAACAGCGCGCCGCGCCGATACCAGCGGGCTTGGCGCCGAACCGGCGCATCGATGGGGTTTGGGTGATTCATGCGGGGATTGGTTATGCGGGTGTTGGGTTGGCTAGGGGTTGTTGGTCTTAGGCGCGCAAAGCGGCGGCCGGTTCCGCCGTGGGCCGAAAAACGGTTGCATTTCGCGGCAAGCCGGCCGACCAGGCTTCAAGCGGCTACCACTGGTCGCTTGGATCGTGAGCTTGGCGATGAAATCGTGGCGGGCGGCCCGCT
>NZ_JBYMAP010000039.1:0-24499 GCF_057766305.1 Methylomonas sp. BG-2
TGGATCGATGGGCTGCAATTCAATAGTTTCGACATAGCCTTGAGTTTTTGGTCCGGTCGACGTCGGCTCAAGATGCACTCCGCGCAATCCGGCCCATACACCGGCCATTTTAGTTAACGCCCCTAAATTATCGAGTATCAATATCGCACGGTTGGCCGTATATATCGCTCGGAAGTTCGCTCATGGATGATTCGAATTTCGAGTATCGCAAAAAGCCTGGTTCACGCGCCGAATTGGCTGATCGAAATTCGCCGCGAACGCTTACCCTCTCAAATACGCCGCGCGAATTGCTTGGCTCGTCACCGCTCGCAAAGCCGTCAAGGCTTGATGCAACTGAACACCGAAAACTTCGGATTGGCCGCGACCAGCCGACATTGGCCGAATAATTTGCCCAAACTAAGCTGATAATTCAAATGGCGGTTGCCGATCACCCGCAATTCGCCGCCGCTGCGCAAAACCCGGGAAGCGTGTTTAAACATCGACCAGGCAATTTGATCGCCCACCGTATGTTGCTGGTGAAACGGCGGATTGCAGACGATACAGTCGGCGCTCTCGGCCGGAAACTCGGTCAAGCCGTCGCCAGCGATGAAATCGGCGTCGCGGCTACCGGCGAACGCGGTATTAAAATTTTCCCGCGCCGACGCCAAGGCCATAAACGATTCGTCAACGAATACCAGGCGACCGGCCGGGTAGCGCCTGGCCAACAGGATGCCGACGACGCCGTTTCCGCAACCCAAGTCGATCAAATCCCGGTAGCCGGTTCGATCCGGCAGGTGCTGCAATAAAAAGCGGGTGCCGATGTCCAGCGAATCACGCGAAAACACGTTGGCGTGATTGGTCACGATCAGCTCGTCGTTCTCCAAACGGTATCGAATCGGATAAGGATTGGCCGGCAGCGCCAAGTCGGGATTGACTTGCACGAACAACAAGCGGGCTTTTTTGACCGCCAACGACGGCGTGCAAGGACCGAGCAGGCGTTCAAACAACTTCCAGGCGGTCGGCGGCAGATTCTTGACCATGCCGGCCGCGATCACGCGGGCGCCTTTCGTCAAGCGCGGTTTCAAGCAGTGCAGTTGGTGTTCCAGCAAGGCCAGCGTTTTCGGAATTTTGATCAGCAGGCAATCAATATCGGCGCCCGGCGTTCCGAGACTGTCCAGCAATGCGACGTTTTCCGCGTCGAGGCCGTTGCGACATAAATTATCGCGGGTGGCTTGTTGCGACAGCCAGGAGTCGGACATCGCGGTCGGCCGGAACGCGTGCAGCGCGACGGCCAAGGCGCCGAAACCGTCGTTTAAAATGACGATCCGCTCATTTTCGGGAAGACCGGTTCCAGCAAGATGGGCAAGCAGATATTCGTCGGCGGCATCCCACGCTCTCAGCGTTTCCTGACGCCGGTAGGGCAAGCGCGCCAATTGGAAACGCCCCTGCGGCACTATCATGTCTTGTTCCATGTTCGGTTGATGGCTTACGCCTAGAGTTTGGCGACTAGGCTACGAGGACTCGCGGTTTCAACAGCGACAATTTGTCACGCGGCAATATGCCACATTTTCTACCGCACTTTAGTTCAGTAGACTGAACCCAACTCTTGTATGCGCCCCAGACGGGGAATGAGAGTTATACCCCACCTCTCTATGCGGTCAGCCTCAAACATCCGGGTCCTGACCGCTTTTTTTTGCCCGCTCGCTCAATGCGCCGCGTCAAATCCGCCGGCAAACAAGCGATAAAAATTCTCGGTGGACTGCCGGGCGACCGTCTCGACGTCGACACCGCGCAATTCGGCGATGTGTTCGGCGACGTGGCGCACGTACAACGGATAATTGGGTTTACCGCGATAGGGCACCGGCGCCAGATACGGCGAATCGGTTTCGATCAGGTAGCGGTCGGCCGGAATCCGTCGGGCGACATCCTTGATCGCTTCGGCGTTTTTGAACGTGACGATGCCGGAAAACGAGATGTAAAAATTGAGTTCCAAGGCTTTTTCCGCGTAATCCCAATCCTCGGTAAAGCAGTGGATGATGCCGCCGACCGTATCGGCGCCTTCTTCCCTAAGGACCCGCAGCGCGTCCTGCCCGGCTTCGCGGGTATGAATAATCAACGGCTTGCGGAGTTGCTTGGCGGCGGCGATGTGGTTGCGGAAACGCCGAAATTGCCAATCCAACTCGCCGTGGCTGCGAAAATAATCCAGGCCGGTTTCGCCGATGGCAATCACCCTGGCATCGCTACCCAGCGCCAGCAGATCTTCGACGCTGGGCTCGCGACCTTCGGTGACGTTGGGATGCACGCCCACCGACAATGCGATGTCGTGATAAGGCTCGACTAGCCGACGCATGGCCGGGTAGGCCTCCAAATCGATGCCGATGCACAGCATGCGGCTGATTTGCTGGGCGCGGGCGGCGCTGACGAAACCGGAAAAATCGCCGCCGTAGGGCTGCAAGTCGATCCGGTCGAGGTGGCAATGGGAGTCTATGAACATCGATTGGTTGACGAAAATCAAGGCCGGCGGGCGCGCCGGCATTACTACATGGTATGTGTGGAACGGTCGGATTCCAGCGCGCCGGCCAGATAGGTTTCGATTTTATTGCGGGCCATGCCGCCGTCCTGATCGCTAAACTGCACGCCAATGCCGGCGGCGCGGTAACCCTCGGCGCCGTTCGGGGTTTTCCAGATGATCTTGCCGGCGATCGGCAACCGCTCGGTCTCGTCCATCAAATTCAGCAGCATGAACACTTCCTCGCCCATTTCGTATTCGCGCTTGGTCGGAATGAACAAACCGCCGTTTTTGACGAAAGGCATATAGGCGGCATACAACGCGTTCTTGTCCTTGATCGACAGCGAGAGTATGCCTTGCCGGGGTGACGGAGTTTCTGCCATGGCTTAGTTCGGATTGAGTTGCGACCAGCGGATCAGGAGTTGCTCGACCAGTAATTGCCGGTTCAATTGCGTCGCCAATTGCGATTTGGCAAGCAGCAAGGCATCGTAAAAACGGTACAAGCCTTGCAATTCTAGCCGCTTGGACAGGGCTTGCAAGGCATTTTTCAAGTCGGGATGGGCCGCGCCGGCCGGTTCCGCCTGATAGGCGTAGCGAATGATATCCGCCACCCATTGCGCCATCCAGGTCAGGGCCACCGCCAATTCCACCGGCTCACCCTTCTGCCACTGCTCGGCGACCGCCAACGGGTTACCTTGGCCCCGAAGGATCATCAACCAGTCCTGGAAATAACGTTGGCGGTGTTCGGCGATGTGGCGTTGGGCGTATTCGTCGGCCAGTAGCGGGGCGCCACGCGCCAAATCCAATGCCAGCTCGGCGCCGGTCTGTATGCCCTGCCCCGCCAACCATTCCAATGCCAGCGCCCTGGGCGGCAGCGGACAATGCAACTTCTGACAACGGCTGCGTATCGTCGCCGGCAACCGGCCCGGTTGTTCGGTCAGCAACAGCAAACAAGTCCTTTCGGTCGGCTCTTCCAAACACTTAAGGAAGGCGTTGGCCGATGCGGTGTTCAGCAGTTCGGCCGGACTCAAAATCACCACCCGGTAGGTGTGGTCGTATTGTGGCTTCAGCGCCAGCTTGGCGATCAGTTGGCGAATTTTGTCGATACCGATCGCCTTGCCGGACTCGTCGGATTCGACAGTCAAATAGTCGGGATGAGTGCCGGCCGCCACCAACCGGCAGGCGTGGCACCGGCCGCAGGCGAATGCCTCCGCCGACGGCGTTTCGCACAACAACGCCCGCGCGTAATGTTCCAGTAACTGCCGCCGGCCGATGCCGGCCGGGCCGGAAACCAGCAAGGCCTGCGGCACCCGCCCTTGGGCAAGATAGGCTTGCAAGGTTTGCCAACTCGGCCGCTGCCAGGGGTAAAGGCTGGTCATCGCCGCTCCAACAACCCCGCCAACTCGCCGGCCAGACTGCCTTGTACGTCCGCCAGCGGCCGGCTGGCATCGACAACCCGGTAGCGTTCGGGAGCCTGCGCCGCCCGAGACAGATAACACTGGCGAATGCGCTCGAAAAACTCGGCCCGCTCGGCTTCGAAGCGATCGGCCGCGCCGCGCCGTCTGGCGCGCCGCATACCGATTTCAACCGGCGCATCCAACAACAAGGTCAGGTCGGGGCGCAGGTCGCCCTGCACGCAATTCTCCAGCCATTCGATGGTCGCGACATCCAGCCGCCGGCCCGCGCCTTGGTAAGCGTAAGTCGCATCGGTGAATCGGTCGCACAGCACCCATTGTCCGGATTGCAAGGCCGGCAAGATTACCCGCCGGATATGCTGAGCCCGCGCCGCGAACACCAGCAATAATTCGGCCTGCTCGGACAGCGGCTCGTCGGCTTTTTCCAGCAGAATGGCCCGGATTTTTTCGGCGATCCCGGTACCGCCCGGTTCGCGGGTCACGACCGGAACGATACCGCGCGTCTCCAGCCACGCCTTGACGAATTGCAGATTGGTGGACTTACCGACGCCCTCGCCGCCTTCCAAGGTGATAAATCGGCCGCGACTCATCGTTGGTAGCGCTCCACGTACTTTTCGTGTTCGGCCAGGGTCGCCGAAAACGCGTGGCGGCCGTTACCGCGGGCGACGAAATACAACGCATCGCCTTTGTCGGGATGCAGCGCCGCGACGATGGCCTCCTTGCCCGGCAACGCAATCGGCGTCGGCGGCAGGCCTTCGATGACGTAGGTGTTATAAGGCGTGGGCTCGCGCAAATCCTTATGGCGAATATCGCCATGGTAACTGTCGCCCATCCCGTAAATCACGGTCGGATCGGTTTGCAGCAGCATGCCTTTTTTCAGGCGCCGGGCAAACACGCCGGCAATTTGCCGGCGCTCTTCCGCCGCGCCGGTTTCCTTTTCGACAATCGACGCCAGGATCAAGGCTTGGTAGGGATTTTCCAGCGGCACGTTTTGATCGCGCTTGGACCATTCTTCGGCCAGCACTTTTTGCATCCGGTCGTGAGCGCGTTTCAGCAATTCAATATCGGCCGTGTATTTTTCAAAATAATAGGTATCCGGAAAAAACAAGCCCTCTGGATGGGGTTTGTCCGAGCCGATGCCTTTCATCAATTCGGTCAACTCGGCGTCGCTGAGCGTATGCGCCAAATACGGGTTGGTTTTAACCGCTTGAAACAGTTGTTTGAACGACCACCCCTCCGGGAAAGTGATCGAATATTGGCGGGTGCGGCCTTCGGTCAATTGTTGCAGAATATCGGCGGCGCTGGCGCCCTTGGCCAGCACGTACTCGCCGCGCTTTAGGCCGCGATCCAGATGATTTTTATAGGCGAACAGCTTGAACCAGAAACGGTTGATTTGGATGCCGTGTTCCGTCAGCAGCGTGACGATGCTGTCCAAGGTATCGCCTCGGTGAATTTCTATTACCGTCTCATTGGCTACCACCGATTTTTTCTCAATCAGATGATAGTGCATCACCGCCCAGATCGAGATCAGTCCGGCCAGCATCAGCAACGTGAAGGCGGCAATGCTGTGACCCATTACATGCTTGACCATCGCGACAACTCCCGTTGTTTGGCTAGCTGATAAGCAGCGCGTATATGTTGCGTCACCGGCCCGACCGCGAAGCCTCGCTCGGCCAATTGCCGCACCGGCCAAATCCCAATCACCGAGTTGGTCACGAACGCTTCGTCCGCCGCCAAAACCCGGTCCACGGTGATAGCCGCCTCCGCCGCCGGCAAGTTTTCGGCGGCCGCGAACGCCAATATCCACTCGCGAACGATGCCGGCCACGCCGCAATCGGCCAGACCAGGCGTCAACAAAGCGCCGTCCTTGACGATAAATAGGTTGCTCATGGTCCCTTCGACCACCCGATCCAGACTATCGAGCATCAAGCCTTCTTGGCGACCGTCGTCCGCCCACTCAGCGCGGGCGAGTACCTGCTCCAAACGATTCAGGTGCTTGATACCGGCCAGCGTGGGATTGCACGACAGGCGCTGCCGGCAAAAATCGGCGACGACACCGTCGGTTTGGTAGTGCGCGGGATACTCGGGATAGGGATGCAGGCTGAATAGCCGCGTGGGCTGGATAACGTCCGGTTGCCGGTAGCCGCGTCCGCCGCTACCGCGAGTGACGATTAGTTTCAGCACGGCGGCTTCCCGATCGGTGGTCAGAGACAAGGCTTCCGCTTCGAGCAAACCGGCGTCGGGCATCGGAATCATCAAACGCCGACAGCCTAGAGCCAGACGCCTAAGATGCCGATCGAGGAATAAGGGCCGGCCCCGCCGGACTTCCAGCGTTTCGAACAGGCCGTCGCCGTACTGCAAGCCGCGATCGGCCGGGTCGATACAGTGCGCGGGTTCGCCGTTTAGCAGAAACATCGCCGGTCACTGCCACGGCCCGCAAAAATTATGCGTAGCGTTTGAACACCAGAGAACCGTTGGTGCCGCCGAATCCAAACGAATTGGAGATCGCGACGTCGATTTTCATGTTTCTGGCGGTGTTGGGGACGTAATCCAGATCGCATTCCGGATCGGGATTTTCCAGGTTGATCGTCGGCGGCGCGATCTGGTTGCAAATCGCCAACGAGGTCAGCACCGCCTCGATACCGCCGGCCGCCCCCAGCAAATGGCCGATCATCGATTTGGTCGAGCTGACCGCGACTTTATAAGCATACTCGCCGAGCGCGGCTTTCATCGCGTGGGTTTCGCCAATGTCGCCGGCCGGCGTCGAGGTACCGTGGGCGTTGATGTAATCGATATCTTCCGGATTCAACTTGGCGTCGCGCATTGCGTTACGCATGCAGCGCGCCGCGCCCTCGCCGCCCTCGGACGGCGATGTAATGTGATAGGCGTCGCCGCTCATGCCGTAACCGACCAACTCGGCGTAAATCTTGGCGCCGCGCGCCTTGGCATGCTCCAACTCTTCCAACACCACCACACCGGCGCCGTCGCTCAATACAAAGCCGTCGCGATCGCGATCCCAAGGCCGGCTGGCCCGTTGCGGATCGTCGTTACGGCGCGACAAGGCCTTGGCGGCGGCGAATCCCCCCATCGCGGTCGGCGATGTCGTGCAACGCTCCGCGCCGCCGGCGACCATCACGTCGGCGTCGCCGTATTTGATCAAGCGCGCGGCGTCGCCAATATTGTGGGTTCCGGTTGAGCAGGCCGTGACGATCGCGAAATTCGGGCCTTTAATACCGTATTTAATCGACAAATTGCCGGAAATCATGTTGATGATGTTCCCCGGCACGAAGAATGGGGAAATTCGCCGCGGGCCGGACGCCGTGTAGGTGGCGTAACACTCTTCGATGCCGGTAATCCCGCCGATGCCGGCGCCGATCGCGACGCCGATGCGCTCGGCATTCTGTTCGGTGACGACGATACCCGAGTCCTCGAACGCCTGGCAACCGGCCGCGATGCCATAATGCACGAAGCCGTCCATGCGTTTGGCGTCTTTCTCGGCGATGTAGTCGCCGATATTGAAGTTTCTGATCACACCGCCGAAGGTGGTCGCGAAGGGGGAAATATCAAAGGAATCGATCGGACTAATGCCGCTCCTGCCATTGACGATACCGTCCCAAGTATCGGCAACATTGTTGGCCAAAGGCGTCACGGCGCCCAAGCCCGTAATAACAACTCGACGTGTGCTCACAGTAAAACTACCGGTAAAAAGAAGACAACCAGGAAGAGAGGGAGGAACCGGCTAGTGGATGGAAACGCCATCCACTAACTGACTTGAATTGACTTATTGCAAGTTGGCGTTGATGTAATCGATAGCCAATTGGACGGTGGTGATTTTTTCGGCTTCTTCGTCCGGAATTTCGCACTCGAATTCTTCTTCCAGAGCCATGACAAGTTCAACTGTGTCTAAAGAATCAGCGCCAAGATCGTCAACAAAAGACGCATCGTTTGCGATTTCTTCCTTTACGCCTAATTGTTCCGCGACAATCTTTTTTACTCGTTCTTCGATATTACTCATATGTTTTTTCCTCGAACAATGCAAATGCCTGATTGCAAGCACTTACCTTATCTTTAGTGTTGTATTAATTGAATTTGCAATCTCGTCACCGGCCGGGCCTAACGACTTAGCGGATTATACTTGATGTTCAAAAATTTTCACAACATTAGCCAGACCCGCTACTGTTGCGGCTTGGCGCTCAAATTCCGGACGATTTCCTCCAGCGGTACCAGATTGAGCTTGATTCTGAACAGGATTTCCCTATCCTCCAACACGCCGTAGCACTCGTATGTCCGCAGCAGAATATCGGTGTGATTCAGCGTATTGTCCTTGGATTCCGGCAGTTGCTTGACCAGAATATGCAGCTTGTCGTTGTTTTTCAAACGCTGGACCAAGCAGCGGTCGACCGAGATGTCGTGCGAGGTATAGACCATCGGATTCGCCTTGAAATCGTGGTGTTCCAGTTGGGCCTTTTCCAGCAAGGCTCCCGAGGTCAAACAGCAGGGAAACACTTCCGGATAATTGGCGATGTGCGCCAGTTCGTCAAAATACGCCGATTGTTCGGCCAGCGAACCCGATAGGAAATTCTTGACGTTGCCGTTGTGCATCCATTTGCGTTTCAGAAAAAACTCCGTGCCGGACACGATGCTGTCGTCCGCCAGCGCATTCAGGTCCGGCAAGCCGCTCAAATCGGTATTCGCCAAGAACAACGGAGTCTTGGTCTCCTTCTTGTAGCCCAGCAAGATGGTCTTGCCCTGCGACTTGATCGCCACCCGGTTGGTCAAGGTCAATTCCGGAATCGTCGCGATTAGGGTTTTTTTGATATCCAGCGTCATTTCCTGCCGCGGCCGCAACGCGTTGACGAAGGTTATCTGATAATTGCTGAAACGTAGGCCACGGTCCGCGATAATCTTGTCCTCCTGATGCGCTTCCCGGTACAAGCGCATCTGGTATTCGATCAGCGTATTCAACTGAAAGCCCAGCACGATAGGCCCCTTGAACGGGTTGTGCGTGATCTGCAGCCACTTGTGCTTATCGTGAAACAAATTGAAGTCGTCGGAGGCGTTGCGGGCGACTTCGATATGGATTTGTTCGAATTGAAACGTTTGTTCTGTCATCAATACTAACCGGTGGTTTAAGCGGAATTAGCCGCATTTTAGGCCGAATAAGCGCGCGACGCACAGACCGGTCTTGCCCGGTGTCGGCGTGCCAGTAGCGCGACCGGGAAAAATTTTGTAGGCTTGGCTGAACGGCGGCCCGATTTTCGGCCGACATCCGACCAGCCACGAACCCACCGGGAACTTGAATGAACCTTGATCTGCGCACGATGATGGTGATGATAGCCGTGCTCAGTTTTCTGTTCTCGATACTGCTCTCGGTCGCCAGCCTGCATGCCCGCGGCGTGCGGGGACTCCGGCATTGGGCAATAGCTAGCTTGTGCATCAGCCTGGGCTCCTTCATCGCCTTTCCCAATCTGCACGCCGGCCAGGGCTGGCCGGTGGTCGCCGGCGCGGCATTGCTGGCGGCGGGATCGGTAACCCAGTTGGTCGGCATTCAAGCCTTCAAGGGCGAACCCAGCCAACTTCGCTGGATGATCGCCATCGTGGTACTGGTCGGCTTTTTCAGCTATTGGTTCAGCCTGGTGCAAGTCAATGTGCAATTTCGCGCCGTCGTCAACTCGCTGGTGTTCGCGGCGATCGACTTCAACTGCGCCCGTGCCTTACTCATCAGGCTGCCCTCGCCCGAACGCACGGCCCACTGGCTGACCGGGGCCTCTTTCGCGGCGCTCAGCCTGATCTACACCTCCCGAGCCATCGCGATTTACTCGGCGCCGCCAGGCGCCTACCACCTGTTCAGCCCGATGCTGATCAACCCGGTCATGTTCTTTGCCGGCAGCGTCATCCAGTTGTTTCTGACCTTCGGCTTCATCTTGATGGTCAATTACCGGATGGCTTCCCAACTGGAAAATCTGGCCACCACCGATGCGCTGACCGGCACCTGGAACCGGCGCAGTCTGGAGTTGGAATTGCAGCGCATGCTGGCGCGCAGCCAACGCCGCCGGGAGCCGATGTCGGTGGTGATGCTGGACGTCGA
This sequence comes from Methylomonas sp. BG-2, assembly GCF_057766305.1. NCBI lineage: Bacteria > Pseudomonadati > Pseudomonadota > Gammaproteobacteria > Methylococcales > Methylococcaceae > Methylomonas > Methylomonas sp. BG-2. The sequence goes on from NZ_JBYMAP010000039.1 coordinate 9,992, forward strand.
CCATTTCAAGCTGATTAACGACAGCCACGGCCACCGGGCCGGCGACGAAGTCCTGCGCCAACTGACCGCCAGAGCGCGGCTGGAAATCCGCCGCGACGACTATCTGGCCCGTTACGGCGGCGAGGAGTTTTGTCTGCTGCTACCCGGCACCAGCGAGCTGGAAGCTCAGCAATTGGCCGAACGTTTACGCCGCATTCACGCCGAGCAGGCGGTCGATTGGCGCGGAACGCCGATCAGCAGCTCAATCAGCATCGGCATCGCCAGTTCGGAACACACCGGCCTTAACGGCGACGCGCTGCTGGAGGCGGCCGACGCCGCGCTATACCGCGCCAAACAAACCGGCCGCAACCGCGCGGAAACATTTTCGCAATTCCGGATCAGCCCGGCATGACCGAAATACTGCTGAGTACCCTGAATGCCCGCTACATCCATCCGGCCTTCGGTTTGCGCTACCTTTACGCCAACATGGCCGAACTGCGCGAAAGGACCCAAATCGCCGAATTCGGCCTACAGCAACGGCCGGCGGAAATCGCCGAGCGCCTGCTCGACCACCGGCCTCGCATTATCGGCTTTGGCGTTTACATCTGGAACGTCGCGGAAATCGGCGCGGTATTGGCTATCCTCAAGCAAGTCGCGCCGGAAATCGCCATCGTGCTGGGCGGCCCGGAAGTCAGCCATCCGCCGGATTTGCCGGCTTGCGCGGCACTGGCCGATTACATCGTCACCGGTCCCGGCGAACTCAGTTTTCCGGCGCTGTGCCGCCGATTGCTGGCCGGCGAACCGCCCGAGCCACGCATCGTCGCCGGACAGGTGCCGGCGCTGGCCGAATTAGCCTCGCCCTACCCTTATTACAGCGACAGCGATTTGCGCCAACGCCTGACTTACGTCGAAGCCTCGCGCGGCTGCCCGTTCAAATGCGAGTTCTGCCTGTCTGCGCTTGACGCCACCGCCAAGCCGTTTCCGCTCGCGGCGTTTTTAACCGAGCTGGACACGCTTTACCAACGCGGCGCCCGCCATTTCAAATTCATCGACCGCACCTTCAACCTGCGCATCGACAACAGCGTGGCCATTATGGAATTTTTCTTGGACCGGCTCGGCGACGGCCTACAAGTCCATTTCGAAGTCATTCCCGATCATTTGCCAGACCGGCTGCGGACAGCCATTCGCCGCTTTCCGCCCGGCGTGTTGCAATTCGAAGTCGGCGTGCAGAGTTTCGACCCGGGCATTCAGCAACTGATCAGCCGCCGCCAGGATAACGCCGCCACCACCGCCAACCTCGGCTGGTTGCGCGAACACACCCACGCCCACATCCACGCCGACCTGATATTCGGCCTGCCGGGCGACACACTCGCCAATTTTGGCGAAAGCTTCGACCGCCTCTACGCGCTCGGGCCCCAGGAAATTCAGGTCGGCATATTGAAGCGGTTGCGCGGCGCGCCGATCAATCGCCACGACCGCGACTACCGGATGCGTTACGATCCGAATCCGCCGTATTCGGTACTCGCGACCCGTGACATTCGCTTCAGCGAGATTCAACGCATGCAGCGATTCGCGCGATACTGGGATATGATCGGTAACTCCGGCCGCTTTACGACCAGCCTGCCCTTGCTGTGCGGCGACCGGCCGTTCGAACGGTTTTTAGACTTTAGCGACGCGCTTTACGCCGGCGCCGGCAGTACTTGGCAAATCGCGTTGAAACGCCTGTACGAGCTCAGCTATGGCATCATGACCGAGCAATTGCTGATACCGGCCGCTTCGGCGGCGGCGGCCTTGACGACCGACTACCGGCGCAGCGGCGAAAAAGGCCGGCCAGCCTTCGAAGCGGCCGTCCCGCAAGTACCGGCCAGACGCCCGCAAACCGGCAAACGACAACGCCAAGCATCATGCGAATGACCCATGCCGACCCGGCGCCGCGACCGCCGCGTCCACACCCGAACCCCTCCGACTACGCAAAGGAAACCCGATGACTCCATTGAGCGAATACTTCGATTACCGGCAAGACGCCAACGGCCAAACCTATATCGCCGCCAAAATCCGCGGCATCGCCCTACTTCGGCTGCCGGCCACCAACAAAGGCACCGCTTTCACGATCGAAGAGCGCATCGAACTGGGCGTGGACGGCTTGCTGCCGCCCCGAGTGACCGATCTCAATCGCCAATTGGACCGCCTCTACGCCAACTATCTGAAGCAACCGAGCGATCTGGCCAAGTATCAATTTCTCCGCGCCACCCAGGAACGCTCCGAAGTATTGTTTTACGCGCTGTTGGAGCGCCATTTGGACGAAATGGTCCCCATCGTTTACACGCCGACGATAGGCCAGGCCGTGCAGCAATTCAGCTCGATGTACACCACCGCGCGCGGCTTGACGTTTTCGGTCGAAAACATCGATCGGGCTGGCGCAATCCTCGACAACTACCCCTGGCACGACATCCGGATGTTGGTGGTGACCGATTCGTCGGCGATTTTGGGCATCGGCGATCAAGGCATGGGCGGCCTGGCGATCTCGATCGGCAAGCTGGCGCTCTACACCGCCGGCGGCGGCTTGTGTCCCTTCCAAACCCTGCCGGTCAACCTCGACGTCGGCACCAACCGCGACGATCTGCTGGCCGATCCGTTTTATTTGGGCGTGCCGCAAAAACGCTTGACCGGCCCGGCGTACTTCGAGATCGTCGATCAATTCGTCGCGGCGGTCCAAGCCAAATGGCCCAAGGCCATCATTCAATGGGAGGACTTTGCCAAGAACGTCGCGTTCGATGTGCTGGAGCGCTACCGCGACCGGATTCCGTGCTTCAACGACGACATTCAAGGCACCGGCGCCGTGGCGCTGGCGGGGCTGCTGTCGGCGTGCCGGCTGAAAGGCGAAGCCTTGACCGACCAGACCGTCGTGGTGGCCGGCGCCGGCGCCGGCGGCATCGGCGTGGCGGCCGCGATCAAGAGCGGCATGATCCGCGCCGGTCTGACGCCTGACGCCGCGCAAGCCCGGATTTTCGTCATCGACGCGCACGGCTTGGTCGTCAAAGGCCACACCCGCGATACTTACAAATTGCCGCTGGCGCAAGATCCCGACAGCTACCGCGACTGGGGTATCGCCGCCGACCAAGTCCCCAGTCTGCAACAGGTCATCGCCCATGCCAAACCCAGCGTGTTGCTCGGACTGTCTGGCGTCGCCGGTCTGTTCAACCGGCAAATCGTCACCGATCTGGCCGGTTTCCATGCCCAACCGATCATATTCCCGTTGTCCAACCCCACCGACAATTGCGAAGCCGATCCGCAGGATTTGCTGAATTGGAGTGAGGGCCGTGCCATCGTCGCCACCGGCAGCCCGTTTCCAGACGCCAGTTACGGCGGCCGGCAATACCCGGTGGGTCAAGGCAACAACGCCTTCATTTTTCCGGGCTTGGGCCTGGCTGCGACCTTGGCGGAATGCAGCCGCATCAGCGACGAAATGGTGCAGGAAGCGGCCTACGCGCTGGCGGACTACACCGCCGAGCATTGTCTGGAAGCCGGCCTGATTTACCCACCGGTCGCCGATCTGAAGAAAGTTTGCCAATCGGTCGCCAAACGCGTTCTGGCCCAAGCCCTGCGGGACGGCTCCGCCCGCCGCGCCGATTTGGCCGACACCGATTTGGCCGCTTATATCGAATCGGCATCGTGGCGAGCCGAACAGTTGCCGTTCAGATACGAGCCGGATTAAGCCGCCGTTCCCGCTAGTCAGTCGGATGACGATGCGCTACGCCCGAACCGAGAACAATCCGACATTTGGCGGATCGCCTCGGTTCGAGTGGAACCGGCTGGCAAACGCGACTAAGCGCTGGCCCGCTACAGTGGATCGTCGGCTTTAACCTTACCTGATTGCCCACGACCCTCAGCAACTTTCCAACATTTGGCTAGCCCCATGAAAGCCATGAACAGCCTGGAGATCGTGCCGTGAAAAAGAACCCCTTCAATTTCAAAAAGGCTTCAGTTTGACGGATTTCCTGGAGCGGTACGGTACCGAAGCCCGGTGTACCGACGCCTTGTTTCAGGCTCGATGGCCGTCCGGTTTTCAATGCCCAAGTTGCGCTGGCGGTCGTTATAGCCTGGTCAAGACCCGTAACCTCTATCAATGCACGACCTGTCACCACCAAACGTCGCTGACCAGCGGGACACTATTTGAACACACCAAACTGCCGCTGACGGTGTGATTTCTGACGATCCATTTACTGACACAAGCCAAGACCGCCGTGTGTAAGCGAGCAACCCGACCATACCGTCAGCCTGCTGCGGCTATGGTTAATCCGTGTACTGAACGGTAGTAACTTGCCGATGCGGCTGTTGGGCCTGGTGGGCAGCTTCTCGAGGGTGTCTTTCAGCTAGGCTGAGGATGGAGGCCGTTGAGCTTAGCGGTGCCGAGGAGGGTTTGTATCACCGCCGCGCGTTGACCGGTGCGTTCCGATCCCGCAAACAACCAATTCATTTTCCCCAAGGCGATGGGGCGGATGCTGTTCTCGACCGGATTATTGTCGGTGGGCAGATCATCCTTTTTGGCATAACGACTTAAGGCAACCCAGCGTTTCAGGCTGTAGTCAATGACTTTGGCCGAGGTGCTGCGCAGACGGGTTTGCTGTAGCCAGTCGTGTGCTCGGTCAGGATCGGCAGGCTTGTTCCGGCGCGCCGGAGTTTTCGCCCATCCATGCTTAAATCACGGGAGTCGGCTTCAACCGCATACGGCTTGGCGATGCGGTTCAAGGCGCCTTGCGCAGTCGAGCTCAGACTGGCCCATCTGCGACGCATCTTGTGTGAAGCCACCAATGCGGCCAGCCGAACCCGCTACGGCTTGCAATACCAGTTCAAAGCCTTGTTGATCCGACGCGGGCGACAGCGCGCCAATTTCGCCATTGCCCACAAACTATTGAAATCCGAGTTTTTGTTGATCCAGCAGGGCGATTACCACCGGGAATGCCCAAGCAGATTACGAAGCACTCTCTGTCCAGCGCAATGCGCCGCGCTGGATCAAAAAGCTCATTCAATACGGCTATATCACAGCCTGACGGCTGCTACAGCCAAAGCCGATTTGCGGTCTGTTTTGGCCATGACGCCACTCGCCTTCCCCACAGCGGATCTTTCAGAGTAAGAACTTAGAGTTTCGCCAACGTTTCCTTGGCTTCCGCCAATCCGTCGAATTCAACCTTGCCGTCCACCGCTTTTTGCAACTGCTCCTTGGCGGAGACCGTGTCGTTCAGTTTGTAATACACCATGCCCAAATGGTAGCGGCTGATCGCGGCATTCGGCGCTTTCTCGACGACCTGCAGCAACAACTCCTTGGCTCTGTCGAACTTGCCTTGTTTGTAAGCGATCCAACCGACGGTATCCAATAAGTTCGGGTTGTTGGCCTTCGCCAGGGGTTCGGCCATTTTCTCGGCGCGTTGCAGATTCTCCGGGGTCGCCGCGAAATCGGAGATATAGCTGGCCAGATTATTGATCGCCACCGCCGAATCCGGATGCTTTTTATAAGACTCTTCGTAGAGGGCCATTACCTTCTCGTGATTGCCACTCCGGTGTATCAGCCGCGCCAAATCGTCGACCAGCTCCAGCGCGCCGTTGGTTTTGTCTATCCCTTTGCGGTAGATCGCTTCGGCTTCCGGCTGATTTTTCTGCGCGAGTTCAATCAGTGCCAAGTTCCGATACGGGCTGTACCATTCCGGCTTGATCGTCAATGCCTTTTGATAGATCGCTTTGGCGTCGGCGAATTTTTGTTGGTTCAAATAAACGCCACCGAGCAAATTGTAGGCGACGAAATGGTCGGGTTGCTGTTTGATGACTTGCTGCAGCTTGGCGGCGGCCTTGTCCGGCTGCTTGAGCACCAACAAACTTTTCACCATCTCGGTCAACGGCTCAATCGCATCGGGTTTGCGGTCCAAGGCTTTTTGAAAGGCCTCGACACTGGCATCCAACTTGTTTTCGGCCTGATAACCCAATCCCGACATGTAAAAACCGGTGGCATCGGTGTCGGACAGTTGCTGAACCTGCTTGGCGACTTCCTGGGCTTTATCCCAGTGTTTTTGACTGAGCTCGAATTTGAACAAGGCCTCCAAACCCTTCAAGCTTTTGGGGTTGGCCTTGATCAACGCTTCCAATTGCTGCTTGGCTTGATCCTGCCGACCCGCCTTCATAAACAAGCCAGCCAGATCCATCCGCGCGACTTCGTCGCCCGGCGCGGCCGCGACGACTTTTTCCATATTTTCCCTAGCCAGTTCATCTTCGTTGTTACGCAGATGCGCGGCGGCCAGCAACTTCAACACCGCGATATTGTTGGGCTGATCGACCAATACCGAACGGAAATCGGAAATCGCTTCCGGCATTTTGTTTTCGCTCAACGCGAATTGACCACGCAGGGTCAACGCCTCGGCATCGCGCGGATTGTTGTCCAACACTTCCTTGTTCATGACTTTCGCTTCATCGACACGCTTGGTCATCGAATACAACGCGGCCAATTTGTTGCGGGCAGTGATACCGCTAGCCCCCAATTTATCGAGTTCGATCACCTCTTTTAGCGTGGCTTCCGCCTTATCGGCTTGCTTCTGGCCTAATTGAATATTGGCCAGTTTGAAGCGCAAATCATAGGCGTCCGGCTTCTTTTCGATCATTGGCAACAACTCGGCGGTCGCCACTTCCGGACTGCGTTTCTCCAGCAAGAAATCCACCAAATACGATTTGGCGGTATCGTTGTCGGGCAGTTGTTGAACCGCGTCGCGCAAAGTAGCCTCGGCTTTGTCCAATTGCTGAGTGCTGACCTGGAACAAGGCAACCGTTCGATAATGCTGCAATTGTTGCGGTTCCAGTTTGATCAGCGAAATCAATAAGCTCTCGGCTTCGCCGAATTGCCCGGTTTTGGCGTAAAGACCGGCCAGCATGCTGCGCAGCGGCACGCTGTCGGCTTTCTTGTCGGCGGCTTGCTTGAGCAAGGCAATCGCTTTATCAACTTGATTCAATTTGGTTTGAATCGAAGCCATCATCAGCGTGGCGGACACGTCGTCCGGGCTTTGTTTCAAGGCGCGTTCGATCGTGGCTATCGCGGCGTCGTCATTGTTTTTCGCGGCCTGAACACCCGCCAGCAACACTAAGGCCTCCACATTGTCCGGCTGTTTCGCGAGGGCTTCGCCAGCCATTTTTTCAGCGTCATCCACCGCCCGATTCAACAATAACAGCTGGCCGACCCTAACTCGCGCCATCACATGATTTTCGCTATTGGCGACAACGGTACTGTATTCCTTGAACGCGTTTTCAATTTTTCCTTGCTTGCTCAACGCCTCGGCCATTTGATAACGGCTTTCCCAATCCTTGGGATCGATTTGCAACACGTTTTTGAAAGCAAGCTGGGCTTTCTCGAAATCGCCGGCCTGCAGCAACTGCTTGCCTTCGTCCATGTATTTGGCTTTACGCTCTTCGGCGCCGTTACAGGCCATCAAGCCCGTGGTCAGCACCGCAATGCCCAGAGTCTTTAAAAAGGTTGTTTTTGTCGTCATTGCGTATCTCGCTAATTCCTGCGTTTGATGAATAACTGCCGGCAAGTGAAGGTGCCTGCTCAAATTTTAACGTATTTGCAAGGTCAAGCATTGCCGGAATCGGCAAAACCGCCCGCAACCAGGTGCGACATGATGACGCACCCAACATTGACGCAAAGCGGCAAGGGATTTGCTTAAGTGACTTTGGACGCCGTATTTCCGTGTATCGTCGGCGTTGAGCGGTTAAAAAACCGCTGCACCCGAACCGCACCGGTATGCATCGAGAATCGTCGGAGGATTGCGGGACTTTGGGACCCGCTACCAGTCGGGGTAAAGCCTCTTCTCCGGCAACTCGGACGCTTGGCTAGCGAGCGACCCCAGACTCGGCCGGATTGAGCTTCTCGGCGTCGAATTTGTCTTGATAATCTTGCACCAAACTCTCCATTTCGACTTTATCGAATTGCAACAGCGGCTCGTCGCCGACCAGCGCGGTCAAAGTGCCGCGATTTTGATAGCGCTCCAGCAATTCGCTGGCGGCTTGATAGAGTTTAACGTTACGTCTGCCGCATTCTTGCAGGTGTTGTTCGACCTCCTGCTGCTTGCCGCGTAACAGGTTGGCCTGCTTAGTCAGATCGGCATGGGCCTGACTGAGTTGACGATGTTTTTCTTGCCAGTCGCGCGCCTCGGCTTGAGACCTATCCAAACGCTGCCTGGCATCGCCGGCCGCATTGCGTTGAACCGCCAAGGCACCGCTCAATTCATCCTTGGCCGCCTGCGCCGCCGATTTTTCCTTTTTCAGGCCTTCGATTTCCTGAGAAAGCTTCGTCGCTTCCGCTTGCGCGGCATCGCGCTCGCCGGTCAAACTTTTGACCAGCGCTTGCAACTTCAGCACGGCCGCGCTATCCCCCTTGGCTTCGCGCGGCGCCGCCTGCGTTGCATCGATGACCGTCACGGCGATAACGGCCGCCGTTAAACCCACTTTCAATGCCGATCTCATGCCAGCCTCCTAAAATTGGGTATTGATGTCCATCTGCAACACGTCGATGCCCCAGGGCGGTCCGCTGATCATATCGGCGCTGAGCCAACGCCCGGTCAGCCAAACGTTTTTCATCAAGCCGTAGTTGCCGCCCACGAACCAGCCCTTGACGTTGGTGCCGCCCAAATGAAAGTCGGAATCGGTAAAGGCATCCAGCACCGCATCGCGCCCGACATATTTGTAAGCGGCGAAGACGTTCCAATGCCCCGCCACTTCCGCCTTGGGCCAGCCGAAATCGGCGCGGAATTGCCAAGCGCTGGTTTTTTCGTCGACCGTTAGGCCGTGTCTGGCGCTGACCGCCGCCTTATCGAAGCCGATGTTTTTGGCGTAATCACCGCTAAACCGCAGATGATAGGGTGCGAATACCGCCATATCGTAGGACGCATTGATATTCACGATATTGAAGTCCGAGGCCAAGCCGACCATGGCCGGAAAGCCGGTTCGCGACACCAGTGAATTGCGGTTACCCTCGGCGCAGATCGTCGCGTAAGTGTTGCCGCCTTGCAAAAAGCTGGGCATCGATGCATTGTTGGCGGCGGTATTGTTGTCGCAGGTAAATGTCGCCGAGGTATTCTGATTTGCCTCGACGTTCACGTAATCGAAGTAAGCGCCGGACACTTTCAAACTATCCTGGTTGTCGAAACCCAACTCCAGGCCGGCCTGCCCGCCGAACAGCCATTTGTCGTTGCTGAACGCGGTTTCCTGCAACGGAAACGCGCCGGCCGTCAAGAACACCGAATCGGAGTGATCGGTATTCTCCAGCAAACTGTCCGAGCCGCCCAAGCGCTGACGGATCGTGCCGGCAAAACCTTCGAACGACAAATCGGTATCCCATACCAATTCGCTACCGCCGCTGAACTCGCCGCCGCCGGTATACCAAGGGTTCTTGATCCGGCCGCCGGTCAAGGTCAACCATTTGTATTTGTTGTCGTCTATCGCATCGTATTGCAGATAAGCGCGGTCTACCGCGAACGCATAGTGGTTGCCGTAGTTCGCCATGGTTTGATTCGTCGAAACCGGATCGCGCTGGTTGCCGGTGGCCAAGCGCACGCCGGCCTTCACGCTATCGGTAATATTGGCGTCTATCCCCAAGCGCACCCGTTCGCGGAAGCGCTGACGATCATTCGTGGAGTTTTGAAACAAAGTCAAATTATCCCTGGCGTTGGAAAAGCCGCCGGCATCGTTCAAGGCTTGATAGTCGAAGTACGAGTCGGCAATGTTGTCCTCGGCCATGTATTCATGCTGCGAGCGCAAACGTATATCGCCCGACAATTTGAAACGCCGCGTCCATTCCGGCAACGCATTCGGCAAACCCCACTGCTCGTTCTTGGCTTTTTGCATCACGTCGCCGACGACTTCCTCGCGCAATTCGCTACGCACTTGCTGGCGAATTTCGTCCTTGACGAAGTCCGGCACATAGGCCACTCGGACCTCGTCGGCCGGCACGGCTTCCTTGGCGCCGGTCGCCTTGGCCTGCGCCACCTGCTGCTCCGCGTCGACTTCGGCCTGCTTGATCATCTCGTCGGCCATCTTGTCGGTAATCACGCCCTGTTTGACCAATTGCTTGATCAAATTGGTGGTGGTATTTCGCAGCTTCAGCAACTCCTCCTTTTCGCCGGCCTGCGCCGTGCCGATCAGCCCGGACAATGCCAAGGCCATCAGCCGTTTTTTGTTCGCCATGGATCTACCTGTTTGGATTTATATACGTGATGAAATTTTTAACTTGATCGGTTGCTGCATGCCGGGCGGCGGCGGCTCGGCCACGCGCTTGAATTTCTCCAGCGAGCGCGTCAGCAATTCGTCGATCTCCGCGTCGTTACTGCCCTTCGCCAGCTCCAAACGCTCAACCGACCCATCCGACTTCAGCCAGATTTTGACGATGGCGGTATAACCCTTGCGCCGTAAATCGTCGTGGCCGCTCAGCAGATTGGTGATGTCGTTTTTGATCAAGCCGCCGTACCAAACGTAGGGACTGCCGCCGCCGAACAGGCCGGTACCGCCCTTGCGCGCCGCCAGCCCGAAACCGTCGGAACCGGCCGTCCCTTCGGCGTCCAAACCCAAATCGCGGGCCGGCGCTTCGTCGGGCGGCGCTTCTTCGGGTTTTGCTTCGGGCTCCGGCTCCGGTTCCTCGATTTTTTCCTTGATCTCCGGCTCGGGCGGCTTTTCGACCTTAGGCGGCGGCGGGGGCGGGGGCGGTGGTTTCAGCAAGGTAATCGGCTGAATTTTCTTTTCGCCGCGCGCCGGCTTTTCGTTGATGAACTCGCCGATCACCTTGACGATGTAATAAATCGCCAAGGCCGCCAATGCAAAGCCGATCAAGCGCGGGATGTACACCCGCCAATGTTTGTGGCCGGACATAAAGGGTTACTTGACCAAGCTCTGCGTCACCAAGCCAACCTGGGTGATTTCCAAGCGGCCCAACAAGGCCAAGATATCCACGACGCTTTGGTACTGCACCGTCGCATCGCCCTTGACGACCACCGGCAATTCCGGATTGGCGGCCTTGTACTGCAGCAACGTCGATTCCAGCTGTTCCATCGTCACCGGAAAGGTATCCAGAAATATCGTGCCGTCGGCGGTGACCGTGATGGCCTTGGTCTGCGGCTTGGACAGGCTGGGCGTATTGCTGGCCTTGGGCAGGTTGACCTGCACGCCTTGCACCGCCGCCGTCGTCATTAAAATGAACACCACCAACAGCACATACGCGAGATCCAGCATCGGCGTGATGTTAATCTCGTCATACGCGGCATTTTCTTCTTGAACTTTCATCGGGACTTTTCTCTAGCGTCGATAAGCATCCGGAAAACGCCGCGCGTTTCCGACGGCCTTCCGCGTATCGGTAAGCGATCGCTTGGCGCCGCTTACCCTGGGTTTTCTTGGGTTTAACCTTAAAAGAGCCGTTGGGCGATAAAAAATCCCGTTCGTCCCGAGCCCTTCGGCTGCGCTCGGGAGAGCCTTGTCGAAGGGCGGGCGGGATTTTTCATTCACCCGTTAGGTGAGCGTATTGGGCCGGTCATGCTTCGACCTTGCTCAGCACGAACGGCCTAATACGCGTCAGCTGCTCTGGTTAGGCTTAACTGTGTTGTTCGGCCAACTTGGCGACGAACTCGTCGACGAACACCTGCATATCGGCGGTAATCACCTTGATTTGGCTGCCCAAATAGTTGTATCCGAACAGCGCCGGAATCGCGACGCCCAGCCCGGCGACCGTCGCGGTCAAGGCCGCCGCGATACCCGGCGCAATGGCGTTGACGTTGACTTCACCGCTGACCGCGATCGCCGCGAAGGTAATCATGACCCCGACCACGGTCCCAAGCAGCCCAAGAAAGGGGCCGCCGGAGATGGCGATCGTCAACAACACCATTTGCGAATTGAGTTTTTGCAGCTCGCGGACCAAGGCGCCGTCCATCGAAGCCTTGACCGCATTCAGCGCCTGCGCCGACAAGCCGCGATCCGCGACATCGGCGCCGACCGCCTTGGCCAGACGCTTGTTCATTTCCTGCACGCCGACGTGATAGACCCGGTATATCGACGACCCGGCGAACGCGGCGTGATGACCGGTCAACGACAATAGCAACGGCGACTCGTCGTAATCGCTTTGACCGTCTTCATCGGCGTGGTCCAGCGTGGCGATGTCGCGTTGCCCAAGCCGGCTGAAAGCCGCTTCGAACTTTTTGTTTTCGGATTGGGTCCGGCCCAGCACGATGGCCTTGGCGATCATCACCAGCCAACTGATCACGAACATCACCATCAGAATGCCGATCACCACCCAGCCGTCCACGGTCACGTTGTTCAGCGTCGCGGTAAAATACGACTCGCCGCCCTCCTCGCTGTCCGGCGTACTGTCCTCGCCGTAAGTCAACATCGTGGCGTTCTGGCCCTGCAACAAGGCGGCGAAGCGCAACGCGTTGCCGTCGCGCACTGTTTTGGCGATGCCGAATTCGTCAAGCGCGCCGACAAAACCGCGACTACCGTCCAGCGCGGCGCCGATCGCCAGTTCGCCGTCCAGCGCGGTTACCGTCGCCGGCACGTTGCCGACCGCCTTGCCGTCAACATACAAGGTGTAACCGCCGGCGTTACCAGTCACCGCCAACAATTGCCAGGTGGCCAGATTCAAACCGGCCGGACTGACGAATTCCTTACCGGCGACTTGCAACACCGGCGCCTGACCTCTAACGGATAAAGTCAATTTATCGCGTTGAAACAACACTGTGTCGGGCTGGGCCTGATCGATCTTGACCCACATCGACAGCGTCCAGCCGGGATCGGTCGCGGTTTGTATCGCCGGCGTGGCCGGCACCTTGATCACCGCGCCGCCGTTAAACGCCGCCGCGTCGCCGATCGCCCCACCCTCGACCCGGCTGGAACCGGCGCTGCTCGGCTGACTGGCGTAGGCGGTGGCGTCCTTGACCGCATCGGCCTCGAAGTGGAAAGCCAAGCCTTGGACCACATCGAACAAGCCGGCGCCGTCCTGACCGTCCACGGCCTTGGGATTGCCGTAATACATCCAGATCGCCGGCTCGTCGGCGTTGGCGATGTCCTTCGGCAATTTCACCCAGATCAGCGCCATCTCGTTAACGGCGTCGATTTTCTCGATATAAAACTTCAGCGGGGTTTTATCGTCGCCGGCGATAAAGCGCACGTCCTTGCCGTTTTCGCCCAAATCGGTAAAGAAACCGAAATTGCCGGTATGCAGCCGCACCGGTATCAAAGCCTCGCCGACCGGCTTGACGCCTTCCTGTTGCAACTGCTTGGCATCCAGGGTGATTTTCTTCCGGTAACCCCAATCGTCGTTCCACCACGCCAGGGCCGGCTGCGACAAACTCAACAGGGTCAAAACTGCAAGGACTATCCGCTTCATGTTTACTCTCAAATCAAAACATATCGCGAATTATCCCCGCCTAATCTTACATTTTTATGACATGTTCCCGAATGACGCCGCCGGTTCGAACGGTATGCCCGCGCCGAGCCGGCCGGCGGCGCCGAACGCCGCCAGCACCGTTCTCAATCGCCGAAACCCAGGATCTCGACGCTGAGAATGCCGAGTATCGCCTTGGCGATGGCGGCGGCGGTATTCTTGCCGGCCACATCGCCGCCGACCGAGCTTTCAGCCATTTGGCTGACGCCGGCGGTCAGGTTGCTGGTCCCTGTCAAGCCGGCGGCAACACTGCCGACCGAGGCCACCGGCACGCCGGTCGAGATACCGCTGACCTGAATGTTTTGCGCCCCGAGCACCGCCGTCGCCGAAATGGTCACGTTGGTCCCACCGATCCCGGCCTCGCCGGCATCGACAACGCCTTGCGGCGCGAACAAATAAACGTCGCCGCCGACCACGCCTTCCGAACTGGCGGCCGTGCGGATACCACTACCCGACACCACCGGCGGAAACTCGATGACCATATTGCCTTTTTCGTCGTAGCTGATTTTCGGCGCCGGCGCCGAGATCGCCGATTTCGCGCCGCGGCCGGCGTCGATATTGCCCTTGGACGACCAGAGCATGATGTCGCCGCCGTCCAACGCAAACACCCTGGAAGTATTCACCTGAAAATTATCACGCACGAAGGCGTTAATGCTGCCGCTGCGTTGAACAACGATACCCAATTCCGACGCGGCCTTGGAGCCTCGGAAGGATACCGCCAGACCGGCGTTGACTTCGCCGCCCGGCACCAGCAGATTGATGTTACCGCCATCCAGCGTATGCATTTTGCTGAACACCATCCGTAAGTTGCCCTGCCACGGAAATGAGACCTGCGCAAGGCCGTCGGCGCCAATCCAATCGCCCTCCGGGAACAGCGCTTGTAGAGCGTTTTCGGCCAAGGCGCCGTCGTCTGCCTTCAAACTTTCGAAAAAACCCAACTTGATCGAATCGAGGGTTTTCCGCGCCGCCGCCACCTGTTCCGTCGGTAAATCGCGAAACGCTTCGAGCGCCGACGCCGAAGTTAGCGTTGCGTCGGCGGTCAGCGAACGCGTCGCATCGATTATCTTGGA
>NZ_JBYMAP010000040.1:0-24462 GCF_057766305.1 Methylomonas sp. BG-2
AGGAAGTCGGCATCGCCGAGAACTACAAAATCAACCGAACCTATGCGTTCGCGCATCTCAAGTGCTGCTTGCCGCGCTGGTTGCTCGTCGCACTACCGACCGCTTGGCAGCTCTGTGCGACGCTGACCGAACTCGCCAGGAACGTCATCAAGTTTAAGCCCGGCGCTACAAAACCCAGGCCAAAGCACCTTAAGCCGCATCGCAAGCATGCTTATAAATCAACTTGTTGAGGCTTAAGTTGAGAGGATTGCCTCTCAGATACCGTTCCTGAAGTTGCAATACCAGACTGTAAATCACTGGAAACACCAAAAGACTTAAGATCAACACGGTAAGCATGCCGCCCAGCGCCGGCGCGGCGATGCGTTGGGTGACATCGGCACCGGTGCCGGTCGCCGTCATGATGGGGATCAAGCCGATGATGTTGGCCAATGAGGTAATCGCGACCGGCCGCACCCGTAACGCCGTGGCGGCTTCGCTGGCCGCCCGGATTTCCTCGCCGGTCAATGGTGCCTGCTTTTGCGCCCTGAGCTTTTCGATTTCAATGTCGATAAAACTCAACACCATCACCCCGGTTTCCGCCGCCGTACCTGCCAATGCGATCAGGCCGACATAGACGGTAATCGACAGGTTGTAGCCCAGCCAATAGACGAACCAGATACCACCGATCAGGCTGAAAGGAATCGCCAGCATCACGATGGTGGGTTCGGTGATGTTGCGAAAAGCGGTGTACAGCAGAATAAAAATCAGCAGCAAGGTAATGGGAATGACGATGCGAAGTCGTTCCGCCGCCCGCTGCATGTATTCGAATTGGCCCGACCAGGTCACGGTATAACCGGCTGGCAACGTAACTTTTTCGGCTAAGGTTTTCTTTGCCTGTTCGACGTAGCCGCCAATATCGGACGTTTTAAGATCGACGTAAATCCAGGCATTAGGCCGGGCATCCTCGGTTTTGATCACATCGGTACCACGTTTGAAATCGATGTCCGCCACCGCCGTCAACGGTATCTGACTACCGGTCGGCGTCGGAATCAACACCCGCCGCAAGGCTTCCGGGTTATCGCGCAGATCGCGCGGATAACGCAGATTGACGGGGTAACGTTCCAGACCTTCCACAGTCTCGGTGATATTCATGCCACCGATCGCGCTTTGAATCACGTCCTGCACATCGCCGACCGTCAGGCCGTAACGGGCGGCGGCTTCCCGGTTGATGGCAAAATCCAGGAAATAGCCGCCAACCGCCCGGTCGCCATAGGCCGACAATGTGTCCGGGATGCTTTTCATCGCCTGCTCGATTTGCAGCGACAGGGATTGCAGCACGTTTAAATCAGGACCGGAAACCTTGATACCAACCGGCGTCTTGATGCCGGTGGACAACATGTCGATGCGGGTTTTGATCGGCATGGTCCAGGCATTGGCCAAACCGGGAAAACGGATGGCCTTGTCCATGTCGTCCATCACCTGCCGCGTGGTCTTGTTCGGATTGGGCCATTGCTCGCGCGGTTTGAGCTGGATGGTGGTTTCCACCATCATCAACGGCGCCGAATCGGTGGCGGTTTCGGCCCGGCCGATCTTGCCGAACACATGATGCACTTCGGGAAAGGTCTTGATGATCTTGTCGGTTTGTTGCAATACTTCCTTGGCCTTGGTGATGGAGATGCCCGGAAAGGTAGTGGGCATATATAAAATATCGCCTTCATCCAGGGGTGGCATAAACTCACTACCCAGTTTGGATAAAGGATAAAACGTAGAGGCCATTAACAGCAGCGCCACGATGAGCGTGGCACCTCGCCAGCGCATCGCCACTTTTAAAACCGGCGAATGCATGGCATGCAAAATCCGATTAATCGGGTTTTTTTGCTCGGGAATGATCTTGCCGCTCACAAAATAGCCCATCAACACCGGCACCAACGTGATTGTCAAGATCGCGGCGGCGGCCATCGCATAGGTTTTGGTGTACGCCAATGGGCTGAATAGACGTCCTTCCTGCGCTTCCATGGTGATGATTGGCAAGAAGGAGACGGTAATCACCAGCAAGGACGAAAACAGTCCAGAACCTACCTCACGGGACGCATTGCCGATGGCTTCCCAGCGTTCCTGTGAAGTCAACTTGGCTTGTTTTTTCTCGGCCGCTTCGGCCAGGTGTTTATGGGCATTTTCCACCATCACCACGCCACCATCGACCATGTCGCCTATCGCCAGCGCGATACCGCCCAAGGACATGATGTTGGCGTTCATGCCTTGCCATTTCATCACGATAAAGGCCATCAGGATGCCTAGCGGCAGGGTGATGACAATCACCAGGGACGAACGCAAATGCAGCAAAAACAAGGCGACCAAGGCGCAGACGATGATCAGCTCCTGGCTTAATGCCTCTTTCAAGGTGTCTACAGCCCGTTCGATCAAACTGCCTCGGTCGTAGACCGGGACAATTTCCACGCCTTCCGGCAGGCCTTTTTTCAGCTCATCCAGTTTTGCCCGCACGTCCTCAATGGTTGCCAGGGCGTTTTCACCGAAGCGCATGATCACCACGCCCCCAGCCACCTCGCCTTCGCCATTCAGCTCGGTTACGCCACGCCGTAATTCAGGGCCAATCTGAATATGAGCCACATCCTGCAACCGAATCGGCGTACCGTTGGCATCAACACCCACCGGTATGGTATTCAGATCGGCGATGGATTTGATATAGCCCAAGCCTCTGACCATGTATTCGGTTTCGCCCACTTCCAACAAACGCCCGCCGACATCGTTGTTGGAACGCTTGATCGCCATCATCACCGTGGATAAGGCAATGTCGTAGGCTTGCAGGGCGTTGGGATCGACTTCCACCTGATATTGCTTGACGAAGCCGCCGACCGACGCCACTTCGGACACGCCGGGCACGGTCTGCAACGGATAGCGCAGATACCAGTCCTGTATCGAGCGCAACTGGGCTAGATCGTGCTTGCCGGTCTTGTCCACCAGGGCATATTCGTAAACCCAACCGACGCCGGTAGCATCCGGCCCCAAGGTCGGCGTGACGCCTTGCGGCAAGCGATTCTTTACATAATTGAGGTATTCCAGCACCCGCGACCGGGCCCAATACATATCCGTGCCGTCTTCGAAGATCACATAGACGAACGATAGGCCAAAGAACGAATAACCGCGTACCACCTTGGCATGCGGCACGGCCAGCATCGCCGTGGTCAAGGGATAGGTCACCTGGTTTTCGACCACTTGTGGGGACTGGTCGGCATAGTCGGTGAAGATGATCACCTGCACGTCGGACAGGTCCGGAATCGCGTCCAGCGGCATGTTCTTGAACGACCAAATCCCGCCGATGGCCAGAATGATCGCCCCCAGCAGCACCATGAAGCGGTCTTTCAACACGCTATTGATGATGAAATCAGTCATGTTTATGCACTCCCTGCTCGACCTGCAAACGAGTCGGTTCCGATGCCGGCGTCGCCGAAGGCTCCAGCATTTTCGACGTGGCTTCGTTCAATTTCGATTCGGAATCGATCAAAAATTGCGCCGAGGTCACCACTTCCTCGCCGGCATCTAGGCCCTGGAGAATCGAAACATCGCCGTCGGATGCCAAACCGACTGTCACGGCACGCGGTTCGAACTTGCCGGGTTCCCGCACCACGAAAACCTGGGTATGGGCGCCGGACCGAACCACCGCTTCCGAAGGAATCACGATGGCGTCCACCTGTTTACCGGCCAATATAGTCACTTCGGCAAACATGTCTGGCTTTAACAATAAGTCGGCATTATCGAATGCCAGACGCACCTTGATGGTTCGGGTCTTGGCTTCGGCATAAGGATAAACAAAGGCCAAGTGGCCTTTGAATGTTCGGCCAGGCACTCCAGCCAAGCGCATTTCTACCGGATCGCCTTCTTTCACCCACGGCAGTTCGTACTCGTATATTTCGGCGTATACCCAGACTTTGGACAGGTCGGCGATCATGTACAGCTCGGTTTCCGGCGTGACGTATTGGCCTTCGCGAGCGCCGATGTTGATGACGATGCCGTCCGCCGGCGTATGAATATGCAGGCTTTTTTTGATGGAGCGGCTGTCGGTCAGTTCATGTAATTGATGCTCGGGCACATCCAATAACTTCAAGCGTTCGCGGGAGCTTTTCACCAACTCTTCCGCGCCGCGCCTAATGTCTTCGATGGGACTCTTTTCCAGGACTTTTAGGTTATTGATGGCCAGCACGTATTCCTGTTGACTGGCGACCAACTGCGGCGAATAGATGCTTAACAGTTCTTGATTTTTTCTGACGGGTTCACCGGTCTTGTCCGCACGCAAGGTTTCAATCCAGCCTTCGGTTTTGGGGTGCAGGCGGACGATACGCTCTTCATCGTAGGCCACCCGGCCCACTGCGCGGACCACATGCGACAGCAAGGTTTTCTTGGCAAATGCGGTACGCACGCCGATGTTTTGTACCGTCGCCGCGTCGATTTTTACCTCACCCGCCGACGCATCGATTTTCTCATTCGCTTGCGCATACACGGGCAGATAATCCATCCCCATATTGTCTTTGGCGGGCACGGGCGACGTGACCGAAGGATTCATCGGATTGCGGTAAAACAGGACTTTGGGTTGTATAGGCGTACTGTCGTCGGCATAAACCGGCTCGTAATCCATGCCCATGGCATCCTTGGCGGGCACCGGGGACGTGGCCGAGGGATTCATGGGGCTGCGATAAAACAGCGGTTTCCTGACCTCGGTCGGTTGCACCGCCGGTTCCGGTTTGGCTGGCTGTGCCAACCAATAGCCGCCGGCCAGGCCTATTCCCAGCGTTACCGTGGTGGTTAATAACAGTTGCTTATTCATAAATGTCGTCCTCACCCACATTCGCGCACAGCTGTGCCAAGGCTTGTTGGGCTTCGGTGAAGGCTTTCCAGTATTGGGTTTCGTATTCGAACAAGGTGATCTGGCTACGCACCAGATTCAAAAAATCGACCTTGTTGACCTGATAGCCAGCCAGCATCGAGGCAACGGTCTGCCGAGCTTGCGGAATGATACCGGTATCGAACAACACGAATTGCTGCTTGGCCCGCTGGTAATCGCTGTGGCTTTGGGTAATTTCCGCGCGAACTGCATTCCATCGGTCTTGCAGCGCATAACGCTGCTGCATCAGTTCGCTGGTCCGCTGATCAACGGCCTTGGCCTGTTTGCCGGCGGCAAAAATCGGCACGTTCATGCTGATGCCCAAACTCAGCAAATCCGAGCGCCGGCTGCCGTCGGGCATGTTGTTACGGGCGCCGTATGCCGCTTCAACGTTGAAGTCCGGTAGAAAATCTTTTTGCGCCAGTTCCAGTTTCGATTGCGCGGCATTGATGCCTTGGCGATCGCTTTCAAGCATTGGTCTGGAGCCTTCCGCTTGTTGATAGAGACGGTCTTCCTGTCTAATTTCCGGCAGCTGTATTGAAATTGTGGCGGGCAATTGCACGAGGTTGTTAGCGGGTTGATCCAACAGCGCGTTGAGTTTGGCGACGGTATTGCGCCGCATCCCCTCAAGATTGATCTTCTGATCCAGCAGTTTGGAAAGTTCCAGTTGGGCCAGCAATACGTCCTGCTGCAAACCTTCGCCTACTTCATATTTGCTGCGGGCGATGTCGACGAACTGGTGCAACAATTTATGATTGTTATCGACAATCTCCAACGTCCGGTCCAGATAAAAAACCTGCCACCATAAAGTTTTGACATCGCTGAGCAAACGCAATCGAAGCTCGTCGGCATTCAGCGTCGCGGCTTCTGCTTCATATAGCGCCGCCTGCTCGCGTAGCGCCAGTTTGCCGGGAAAGGGTATGCCCTGGGAGAGGCCGAAACCGATCTGGGTCATGTCTTCTGGCCGAGTGCTGAAACTATCGGTCGGCAGACTCATCGCATTGAAGGTGATTTGCGGGTCGGGCAGGCTGCCTTCCTGCGAAGGAATCGCGGCCATCGCCTTGGCACGGGCCAGGGTTTGCGCCAGGTCGGGATTGTCCTGAACGACTTTTTGGGTGGCTGCCTCAAGCGTCAATGGCGCTTGCCCGTCTGCGGCGGCCAGCCGGCAGGCAATAAACAGCGCCGCCAGCAGCAGACGCCTGAATCGAAAAAAGCATGGCATGATAATCCTCGTAAACTCGTGGTAACGACATCGAACAAAGTCAGCCGGATTTCGGCCGTTGTCGCACGTCATCAGCATGGGCGGTGGTTTCGTATCACGAAATACCGCCGTTAAACGGTTTAGAGGCTAAGAATCGGCGGCTTTATGTCGGGGGGAACAAGAAACGAGGCAGAATTAGGCTTTCCCCTATAGCCATAACTATTGGAAACCTGAATCGGGATAAACCTAAAAGACGATGTGATGGCACAATCGACGCAAACATGAAGGCTACAACTGGCCAAGTGGGGTTTGGCCGAGGTTGATTTGCAATGATCGGCCTGCGTGGATGCCAAGTTCCCTTCATCGTCCAAACTGTTGGCAGCGACAACCATCCGCGCAACCGATAACTCACTGACCAGTACAGAATAATGAGCAAACGCAACCATCACCGGCATGATAGCCATGAATATTATTAGAACTATGGTTATGCGCTGGCTGATCATATTATTGAATTTAACTATTGTTCTAATGGTAGCCACTTTTAAAAAAAATACAATCTTTTACTTTTACCAATTTGCGAAATATTATCCGGCTACACTATGCCAGCAGCTTGTCGGTCGTAGCTATGATTTTGGCGATCGCTGACCGTCAAAAAATGCCGAATCTTAGAATCCACTCGATAGTCTACTTTGAAGATTTTAGCCAATCCGGTTCAGTAGCCGTTTAAAGCTATTTACTCGTTTTCCATTTGATCAGCCTTCGCCGATTATCGCGAACCTCCAAATTCGCTTGACCTTCCAATTATGTAAACCTTTAGATTCATGTCTCCGGATAGTCTCTGATGTGAGGTGGCTATCCATGATTAAAATTTGAAAAAATTTCAGGAGCTTGAAATGGAATCGCACGCACTAGCCAACCAGAAAGCCGCGTCCGCCTATAACGCCGCGGCCGAACTATTCGATCATCCCGCCAACACGTTTTGGAACCGTTTCGGCCAAGACACCATTGAGCGACTGGATTTAAGAGAAGGCGACAAAGTGTTGGATGTATGTTCCGGAACCGGTGCTTCAGCTTTGCCGGCGGCGCGTAAGGTTGGCTTAGATGGCCGAGTGGTGGCTGTCGATTTGGCGGAAAAATTATTGGCCAGGGCGGTAGAAAAAGCCAAAGCTGATGGTCTTGAGAACATGGAGTTTCGGGTCGACGATATGCTCGCGTTAGCGTATCCCGATGGTTATTTCGATGCCGTCGTTTGCGTGTTTGGCATATTTTTCGTGCCTGATATGGCTGCAGCGGTCAGGGAATTATGGCGGCAAGTCCGACCTGGCGGGCGGCTGGCGATTACGACTTGGGGGCCTGATCTATTTGAGCCAGCCAACACCTCGTTTTGGCAAGCCATACGCGATGAACGCCCCGATCTGCATAAAGACTTCAACCCGTGGGATCGCATTTCCACACCGGACGGGCTTTTGGCGATGTTGGCCGAAGCCGGTTTAACCGATGCGAACGTTTTCGCTGAAGACGCGACTCATAGTCTGTCCGACCCCGAGGATTGGTGGACCTTGGCGATGGGTAGCGGCTATCGGGGCACCTTGGATCAGCTCAATGAGGAACAGCTCAGGAGGGTAAAACAAAGCAATCTCCATCACTTGGCCAGTCAATCGGTTACCGAAATTTCAGCCAACGTGCTTTATGCCGTTGTTGAGAAACCACTTATTTGAAGACTTGCCTCGTCTCCAGTATCGATTTTTTTCAATAAGTGCCAGTATCCAAAAAAGCGAAAAAAACTGTTGACCTTCCCATCGTGGTAAGCCGAACACTTTGATCACAGTCAATTACATCAGGAGACTTGATCATGAAAACTTTAAATTCCCACAAGTTGGCGGACCATTCGGTTTACTTGTCGATAGAAGGCATGACCTGCGCGTCCTGCGCCGGGCGTGTCGAAAAAGCACTTAACAATGTTCCCGGCGTAGAGCAAGCCAGGGTAAATTTAGCCACCGAAAGTGCCGTTGTCCACAGCGACGGCTCGGTAGTTTCCGACGCACTGATAAGCGCGGTTGCGGCCACGGGTTACCGTGCTTATCTCAAGCAGGATCGGCCGGTAAACAAACCAAGGTCGCGAGACGGACTGAAGGTGGTGATGGCGGCGTTATTGTCGCTGCCATTACTGGCGCCGATGCTACTGGAGCCTTTCGGTATCTATATTGCACTACCGGCCTGGTTGCAATTGAGTTTAGCAACACCGGTCCAGTTTGGATTGGGGGCGCGTTTTTACCGGGCAGGTTGGACAGCGCTGAAAGCCGGTGCCGGCAATATGGATTTGCTGGTGGCCCTGGGTACCAGCGCAGCGTACGGCTTGAGCGTTTACCAATTGATGGGCTCGATTGGCGGCATGGTGCCGCATCTGTATTTTGAGGCATCGGCGGTGGTGATCAGCTTGGTGTTGACCGGCAAATGGTTCGAGGCGTGGGCGAAACGGCAAACGGTTTCAGCGATTACGGCGCTGCAAGCCTTACAGCCGCAAGTCGCGCGGGTCAAACGCAACCATCGAGAGTTGGACATTGCAATTGACAGCGTCAAGGTCGGCGATCTGGTCGTGGTCCGCCCCGGCGAACGTATCGCGGTCGACGGCACCATCGCCGATGGCCGCAGCCATATCGACGAATCGATGGTTACCGGCGAAAGCATGCCTATCGCCAAACAGCCCGGCGATAAGGTGACCGGCGGCGCCATCAATGGCGAAGGCTTGTTGCTGGTGCATACCGATGCGGTCGGCGCGGAGACTTCCTTGGCAAAAATGATTCGCTTGATAGAGGACGCGCAATTGGCGAAAGCACCGATTCAGCATTTGGTGGATAAGGTCAGTGCATTGTTCGTGCCGGCGGTACTAGCGATTGCCTTGATGACTTGGCTGGGTTGGTGGTTGCAGGGTGCCGCCATGGAAACCGCTATTATCAATGCCGTGTCGGTTTTGGTGATTGCCTGTCCGTGTGCATTGGGCTTGGCAACGCCCGCTGCGCTGATGGCCGGCACTGGCATTGCTGCCCGCCACGGCATCCTGATCAAAAACCCGGAAGTGCTGGAAGTTGCCCATCGCATTACCACGGTCATCTTCGACAAAACCGGAACCTTGACCCAAGGGAAAGCTTACCTGGTCGAAGCCGCGCCCTTCGGTATCGACCGCAAACGCTTGTTGCAACTGGCTGCTGCGCTGCAAACCGGCAGCGAGCACCCTTTGGCAAAGCCAGTGCTTGAAGCTGCCAATGAGTTACAGATCGAAACTATGCCGGCAGATGCCGTCACGGCTTTGCCTGGACGCGGGCTATCCGGGCGAGTGGATAATTTCGATTTGCGTTTGGGCAATAGCCGCTTGATGTCTGAATTGGGCATTGATCTAGGTGAGCTGGCGGAACGTGCCCAGGCCTTGGAGCTTGCCGGCAATACAGTGTCCTGGCTGGCAATGGCCGCGCCGCAAAAACACTTGCTTGGCATGATGGCCTTTGGCGACCGACTCAAATCGTCTGCTTATCCCGCCGTCAAACAATTACGGGCATTGAATATCCAAACCGTATTGTTGAGCGGTGATAATCGCGGTAGCGTCAAGGCAGTCGGCCAGGCTTTAGGCATTAGTGACATTATCGCCGAGGTATTGCCGGCGGATAAGGCCTATCAAGTGGAATTGCTGAAACAGCAAAACCAGCATGTGGCAATGGTCGGCGACGGCATCAACGACGCGCCGGCGCTGGCGGCCGCCGACGTCGGCATTGCCATGGCGACCGGCACCGATATCGCGATGCAGTCTGCCGGCATTACGCTGATGCACGGCGACCCTATGCTGGTAGGTGCTGCACTCGATATTGCACAGCGAACCTATCGCAAAATCCAGCAAAATTTGTTTTGGGCGTTTAGTTACAACCTCGCGGCCATTCCATTGGCGGCATTGGGTTTGCTCAATCCGCAACTGGCCGGAGCGGCGATGGCCTTCAGTTCGCTGAGCGTGATTGGCAACGCCTTATTGCTGAGGACTTGGAAACCTGCCGGCTTCTTGCAGGTCATCAGACATTAACCAAACCTGCTGGCGGGCGGCGAACTTGCCGCCCGTAGCTTTCTGTCCATCCATGTTGGAGAGTGATTGATGAATATCAGCCAAGCTTCGAAAATGACCGGCGTATCCGCTAAAATGATTCGTCACTACGAAAGTGTCGGATTGATCAAAAAAAGCGTGCGCACCGTATCGGGCTACCGGACCTATAACGACACCGATTTGCAGGTGTTGCGGATGATCAAACGAGCGCGGGGTCTGGGATTTTCCCTGGAGCAAATCCGCGATCTGGTCTCGCTGTGGCAAGACCCGGCACGGGCCAGCGCCGACGTCAAAGCGCTGGCCCAATCCCATGTCGACGATTTAAACCGACGCATCGACGAATTGACCGAGATGCGCGACATTCTGGCCCGGTTGGCGCAAAACTGTAGCGGGGACAATAAACCGGATTGCCCGATCATCGAGACCTTGGTGCTCGGACAGCAGCTGGTTTAAAGCTATTCAATCTCGCGGATATGGTTATGTCCGGGAGTGCAATCGGGTAATTCACGTTCAACAGAGTGAATAAATAGGTGTTCCAAATTAAGTATCGCAAAGCAATTGATCGGACATCGCAAACTCTACACATGCCATCACAGCGAAACAATTAACGGTCTCTTATGGCTGTTTGGTTTAAGTCGCCAATGGCTGCTTTGCGGACCTCCAGTGCGCGGATTCTTGATTTGGCCGACTGGCCGGTTTGGAGAATCGCGACAGGCAGGAATGGGTCGCCACAAGACGACCAAGCGCGTTCCGAATAAGCCTAGTGACAATCACCTCACTAGCATTCGTTTCAAAATCGAAATCCTGGCCATCACCAGTCCCTATATATAGATTAAATAAAGATTATATATAGATTAGCACCCTCGATTTTCAGCTTGAAAGAATCGCTGCAGACCACGAATAGCAAGGCCTGCGGCGATTTCACAAATTGCCCGAAGCGTCGGTCTAATGCCGTGTCAAACGTCGGCCTAATGCCGTGCTTTTTGTCGGTCTAATGCCGTGCCCGTCGGTCTAATGCCGTTACCTTGTCGGCCGAATGCCGTGCCTCCGTCGGTCTAATGCCGTATCCGCGTCGGCCTAATGCCGTATTGAGAGGCTTCTGCCAACCCAAAATAGCGTCGGTCTAATGCCGTGCTTTTTTAGTTCTGCTGGTCGCCGAGAAAACGCTGTTGGCTGGGCGTCGGCTGGCGTTTGATCCTCACGATATCATCGGCGAATTCAAAGCTAGCCAGAGTGCCGATGTTCACCAAGGCCTCTAACGCTTTACCCAACCGATATTTGAAATCGCGCAGGGTTTTCGAGCCGCTGCCGCTCAGTCGGTGAATGGTGGCAATTTTCATCGGAAACGGAGCGGCATGGGACGACAGGAAACCGTGTAACCATAATGCCAAGGGTTGCTTTCGTAATTTCTGCCGCTGTTCGAATTCGATGTAGGTGTAGCCCTCTTCGAACAGGCGCAGCATCGACTCAGTCAACTCCACCACATAGCGCTGCGTCCGTTCATCACGGTAATAACGCAAGAAACCTTTTTCACCGAAGGCATCCCTGCCGTGAAAGGTGATTTCGACAAAGGCGCCGCCTAAGCGGGCCATCGATTCTTTCAACCATTCATGCTGGCTTTTACCGCTACCGCGCCCCAATGCCGTCAATAGGGCATGGGCGCTGAAGGTCACACTAAATCCCGGTAATTGTTGCCGGGACAAGTGCACTATCTGCATCCAGACATCGAGATCGGATTGATTGAGCTGTATGCCGAGGTAGCGCACCTCTATACCATCGACCGCAGCCAGCAAAGTGCGTTTTTTGTAGGCAATACGTTCCTTTCCCTGGATGCCGGCGAACAATGCGCTCCGCAAACAGGCATTCGGCGTACCGCGAATTGCCGATGGCCAGTTGGGCAAAGACGTCAAGGGTTCGACGACCTGCAATTTGGCTTTTTTCCGCTCCGTGAGAGACTGAAAACGTTCGGTGAGATTGTCCAGGGAATGGTGGTTTGTGGTATTTCTGTCCATGACGGCGGCCTCACTTCTTCAAGCTGGCAGGATTGCAGCCATGGCTCAGCACGTTGTGTGGGATAGTCATGGTTTTGACTAGTGCCTGCTCCTGCGGAGTCATATCGAGTTGGTGATGGCAATATTTTCGCCAGGCGCGTTCGATGACCTGTGCATCGTCATCCGGGCTATCTGGGATGTGGGACGTGCTGACATTAAGGACATGGCCCGCTGCGTCGTCACTTGCCAAGTAAACGCCAAGCGGCTGATCGACCTGCCTGACAACGTGTTCAAGCGATGCAGACCGTAATACCGAACCGCCCAATCCTCCTGTCTGCCAAGCATTATCCAGGCGCCAGGGTTGTTCGGGTTGAACCGGCACAATCGATTCGATAACGGTCTCGCTCACGGCGGCATCAGGCCGATTTAGCGAAGTACATGCCGTACCGCACACTGCGGACACAAGACAGTGGATTACGAGCAATTTGGGTTTCATGAGAGCTCCAGAGAAATTAAAGGGAGCTCGTTACACTAAACACTCTTTTGCGAGGCCTGCTTGCAGCTGACGTCGAATTCGTCGTCAGCTGCAAGCGACGATTGAAAAATTCCCGGCAAGATGCGGCGTTATGGAAAATACGCCTTCGACTTTGCTTGCCCGCATCCGCCAACACCTGTTCGGCATCGAGCCAGCGCCTGTCGGTCCGGTTGCGACAACGATGGATGAGGACGTGCCGCGTTATCCGCCATTCATGAAGGGTCTGCCGGCTGCGCCTGTGGAACGCATACTGTCAGGTCAAACGGAGTTGATTGCGGCCATCGAACAGGCGCTGGCCATGCCGGATAGTCTGTATCAAACGATAGCCGCGCCGGTCATCCGTCGCTATGCCGCCTACAGCCACTTGTTGCCGGCGTCAGAGTCGCATCACCATCGCGGCGCCGGCGGTTTATTTCGGCATGGCCTAGAAGTCGCCCATTGGGCGACTTTGGCTTCCCAAGGCAGTTTGTTTGCCACGTCAGCATCACCCAAGGAACGAAAAGCCCAAGAA
The DNA here is from genome assembly GCF_057766305.1 of Methylomonas sp. BG-2. NCBI lineage: Bacteria > Pseudomonadati > Pseudomonadota > Gammaproteobacteria > Methylococcales > Methylococcaceae > Methylomonas > Methylomonas sp. BG-2. The sequence continues at coordinate 13,199 of NZ_JBYMAP010000040.1, forward strand.
TTACGCTGGCGTCTGGCGGTCTGTTTTGCCGGGCTGTTGCATGACATCGGCAAACCGGTCGCCGATATCGCCGTGGTCGACGCACAGGGGCAACATACCTGGAACCCTTGCGATGAAAATATCACTGACTGGGCTGTGCGACATGAGATCGACCGGTACTTTCTGCGCTGGCGAGACAACCGCCATAAACGCCATGAACAGTTTTCGGCCTTGGTGATCGAGCGCGTCCTGACACGCGAAGCCCGCACATTCATTCTGGAGTCCGGCCCCGACATCATGCAGGCCATGCTGGAAACCATTAACGGTTTGGACCGCGGCTCCAAAGTCTACGCACTGATGATCACCGCCGACTGCAAAAGCGTAGAACGGGATTTAAAAGCGCACTACCAAAACATCGATTCGGCCTTGGGCATGCCGGTGGAAAAGTACCTGTTCGACGCCATGCGCCGCTTGGTCAAGTCCGGACAGTGGGCCGTCAACGAAAAAGGCGCTCGACTATGGCGTTTTGAGGATGGCGTTCATATCGTCTGGCGGGCCGGTGCGCAAGACATCGTCACATTGCTGGCCAAAGACAAAGTGCCCGGCATTCCGCGCGACGAAGACACCTTGGCGGACATCCTGATCGAACGCGGCTTGGCAATCCCTAAGTCCTGGCCGGATGGTCGGCAATATCGTTATTGGCAAATGCAGCCTGCGGATTTGGACAATCCGCTGTACCTGTTGCGCCTGAAATCCGCAGAACTGATTTTCAGCGGCGAGCCGCCGCTCGTGGTTGCAGCGCGCGAAATCAACGAGCCAGATGCAACCATCGTAAAAGCCGAGCCCGTTACCAATCAGGCACCACAAATCAACAAACCGGCAAAAGCCAAGAACGTCGCGGTTATGAAGCAACCTCAACGCGCAGATAATCCGGTGTCAGTTGTGCCAGAAGTAAGCCCACCAGAACCGGCACATGACCCAAGTGCCCTACCCGACCCTCTGCTCACCGAATCGGCACCAGGCATTTTGAATTCCTTACCATCAGATCCCGATCGAGTGACGTCGCAATCCACATCAACCGATGGCGCCCCTGCGTTGTGTCAGACCGAGCATCCGAACAACACAACGCCAGCCAAACCGACCCACACAGAAAAATCTGATTCAGTGGCAAAACCCAATCTCGCCTCGATGGATATGAAAAGCATCTCAAATCCGGTTGACAGCGCCCAGTGCTGGTTGGAAAACCACGGTGATGCCGGCCAATGGTTAATGGATGTCGCCTCAATGCTCAATCAAGGCCAATGGCAGTTAGGCAGCGATCTATTGGAAGTCCAGGACAAATACTTGCTCCCGTTTCCGGCGACGGCTGAAAAACTCGCCGTCGAGCCGCCCCAGTTCATCAAAATCCTGGAGGACAAAGGTTGGCTGGTGACCGACGTCCTGTCGCCAATGCGCAAGGTACAAACCATCCAATCGGTCCGCGGCGTCCTGCTGGCATTGGAACCGAGTTTGGCTTTGAAGGCATTATTGAAATTCCAAGGCGAAGCCACGCTTACAGCGTCAGCAGTGCAATCTCCAACCAGCAATACTGACAACAAGACCAGAGATCCAGTTAAGTCTTCTCAGTCTCAAGACGCGGCGCCTCTGGAGCCTAGGCCTGTCCAGCCCAAATCAAAAGCGACCGGCAAGCAAAAATCAATCAGCGGCAAGGCATCAAACAGTTCGGTCAATTCCGAGCCTGATAAGGCAAGTGATACCCTAACAACCCCACCGGCAAAAGCCGGAACGATCGACTTGCTGATCACGCATGTGCGGCAACAAAACATTCCGCCCGATGAATCATCGCCAGACGGTAACTGGCACACAGTGTCCAATACCGCGCTGGAACAATTTCTGTCGCAACATTCGACGATCAAGCGCACTCGCCTGATGCTCGATATCGCCAACCATCCGGATTGCCGCTCGGTCAGTGCCACGGAAGGCATTCAGGTTCGGTTACGCCCATGAAATCTGATTACGACTATCAGTTTCCCTGGCGCCCGATATTCGAGGTGTATGCCATCTCAGGTTGGTTGGGTGGTGCCGGATTGGCGTATTTCACCAGTCGATGGTCGGGCTTGCCGCGCGAACCTTTCGATTGGTTGATGACGGCGAGTGGAGTCATGGCGTGTTGGCGGCTGTCGCCGGCCTTGAGTCTTTGGTACCGAAAACGCCGGTTGCGTCAGTTTCGATTCCAATACCTGGATGCCCACAAGCTTGTGACCCTGGTGAATCGCAACCCCGAGGCCTTGTGGTTCGGTTGGGGATTTGATTGGGTACAAAAGCATGCGCAATTGGCCTATGAGATTTTGAAACGCGATGTCTCGACCTTGATACCCAGCGATCATCAACGCATGGGTTCGGCTTGGATACACGGCCTGGAAGTGTCCGAAAATGACATTCGCCAGCCTTTACAGCATACCGCCGGCCATACGCTGCTGGTCGGCACCACCGGTGCCGGTAAAACCCGTGCCTTTGATGTACTGGTGACGCAAGCTGTGTTGCGTGGTGAGGCGGTGATCATCATCGATCCCAAGGGCGACAAGGATTTGATGGTCTGCGCCAAACGCGCCTGCGCCTTGGCCAAGCGCCCGGATCGTTTCGTGTATTTCCACCCGGCGTTTCCGGAAGACAGCGTGCGACTCGACCCCTTGCACAATTTCAACCGGCCTTCGGAAATCGCCAGCCGCATCAGCGCCATTTCACCCAGCGAAAGCAGTAACGACCCGTTCAAGGCCTTTGGCCAAAAATCGCTGGACAATGTCATCCAGGGCTTGATGGTGATCGAGGAACGACCAACCTTGGTCAAACTGCGCCGTTACCTGGAAGGCGGTCCTTCGACGTTGGTGATTCAAGCTTTGGAACGCTATTTCGACAACAACCTGGGCCATTGGCGACAAGAGGCACGGCCTTACCTGAAAAACGCCAAGGAGATTGATTCCAAAGCCGTGGGTCTGGTGCGATTTTACCGAGAGGTCGTGCAGTACCAATTGCCCAATTTGGATTTGGAAGGCCTGCTGTCCTTGTTCGAACACGACCGGGCGCACTTCAGCAAGATGGTCGCCTCCTTGATTCCGATCATGAACATGCTGACATCGGGTTCCTTGGGGCCTTTGCTGTCACCCAATCCGCATGACGTGGATGACTTGCGTCCCATCACCAATACCGGCCACATCATCGAAAAAGCCCAGGTCGCTTACATCGGGCTGGACTCGTTATCGGATGGCATGGTGGGCAGTGCCATTGGCTCGATTTTGTTGGCTGACTTGGCCGCCGTCGCCGGCGATCGCTACAACTACGGCGTATCAGACCGACCAGTGAATGTGTTTGTCGATGAAGCCGCCGAAGTCATCAACGATCCCTTCATTCAGGTATTGAACAAAGGCCGCGGCGCCAAGATTCGGCTGTTCATTGCCACGCAGACCTTCGCCGATTTTGCCGCCCGTACCGGTTCTCAGGACAAAGCCCGCCAGGTACTGGGTAACGTCAACAACCTGATCGCGCTCAGGATCATGGACAGCGAAACGCAGCAGTACATCACCGACAATCTGCCGAAGACGCGATTGAAATACATCATGCGCACCCAAGGCGTGGCGACTAGCGCGACCAATCCCACGGTGTTCTCCGGCAATGTCGGTGAACGCCTGATGGAAGAAGAAGGCGATTTGTTTGCGCCGCAATTGTTGGGTCAACTGCCGGACTTGCATTACATCGCCAAGTTATCCGGCGGCCGCATAGTCAAAGGCCGTTTGCCGATTCTGCGGTCGGCACAAGATCGCCAAGGTGCGAACTCATGACGCGCAATCTGCTGTTCAGCCTGATGCTTTGGCTACTGGAAGTGATCCTGGTAGCCAGTTTTGTTTCCGACCGATGGACGCGCGAATTGCAGCGCGCCGAAGATCGAATGATGATTGGCTACTTTGGCACCGCTAAAGAATCGCAGATCAGCAAAACCGCGCAGCACTGGTTCGATCGTCTGTTTGTCACCACCGGCATCCGCGACAGCGTGTTTCGTTATTTCATCCCGACCGAACGAGAACGCCAGATGTCCAAAGGTTTCGAGGATGTCGGACGCAACGATTTATTTCCCTTTATCGAAAGCCGGCTCAACGTGCTGTGGGACACGATCTTTCAAATGATCAAGCGCCTGACCACAGCGTGCATCTGGTTGCCGTACCTGGGAGCCGCCTTGCTGCCGTTTGTCGTCGACGGACTGGTGCGGCGCAAAATCAGCCAGACCAACTTTGATTACCCCAGTCCCATGACGCATCGCTACAGTCTTTATTTGATTCTTGGGGCGTTGTATCTGCTGCTGGTCAGTTTGACACTGCCGTTTCCGATTCCACCGCAAGCCGTGCCGGTGGGCGTTTTTGTCGTGGCTTACGCCGTCAACGTGTTGTTGGCCAATACGCAAAAGCGGGTGTAGGTGTGCCATGAATGTCATCTGTTTTCTGCACGGCATGATCCACACACATCCGGCGCACAACCCCAGGCTCAGGCAAAACCCCAAATTTGTTTTACCCCTCAACCTCAACACAACCCAGGAGCATTATCATGTTAAACCGTTCTATTAACGACACCGCTACGTCGGATCCTTTCGTTGAATTCATTACGTTAACCGCTAAGAAAGTCGCCATGAACCCAACGTCGTCGGAGCTCGATTCACTTTTTCGAGCGTTTATTGAATCCTGTATTGCAAATGGCCAGGACGATATTTTGGTAAGCGCTTTACGACAATCGGAAGGTTTGCACGTATTTTCGATATTAAATGAGCGTATTGTTTCGCTCGCCGAACGCATTCGGGTGAGATTGCCGTCTATGCCGAATGCAGAGTCGATCGTATTCGCCATCCCGATTGTCATCGAGCCCCATCCTGGAAAGGCTTTACCTAAGCGTATTGAAGACCCTGAACGCATTAGACAATTGCTTCAAAGCCATAGGCTGATCAACGATAGACAAGCCCTCGCCATTCACGACGAATTATTCAGCCTTGAAGACATCAACTGGTTACCTAGCCAAATTCGCCAGATCAACCAGCAGTTGATCGAGCAAGCCGAAGGCGAAATTTCAACATCGGAATCACGCCGTTCTTTTGTTATGAAGCCCTCGGAGAGTCCGGAGGGGGACCTCATTTTGCGCTTCCTGGTGGGTGTGGTGATTAGCGATCAGGCATTAACGCCTCTTTTTTGTGAACAGCCCCAATCGGATGAAGTTGGCGGATTTGCCGAAGAATGGTCAGAGGCCTTTAAAGAGGAGATGGATGAACAAACTGGTCACAATGTCTGGGAGATTGAAAAACCCAATCCGCTGAGTATTGCCGCCTCGCGCGGGATTCATTTACTCAATGAGCTTGATATCTTCTATAAGCTAAATATGAAAGCTCAAGATTATCCCGTGTCAAAAGTCCTGCTCAGTAAACACGGTGTCGATGACATACCCACGGAAATACGGGCGGCTTTTTTTGATCGTGAAAAAGAACTGTCAACCATTTACGTTTGGCCGCTCTTGACAACCGATGACGCTAAGTCAGTATTCGAAGACATCAACGGGCTACTGACCAATCTCAATATTCCTCACGTGATTGACAACAATCTTCTTCCTGCCATCGAATTCACGGGGAATTTCCATCACTATTGTGAATCGATGTCCAGACAATTGGAACCGGAGGAGCCTCAAACGTTCTTTATATGCTGAGTCATACCGTTAGCGAACGATGACCAATTCTCGCCAATCAGTGGTGTAGCGTTGTGAAATGCGTTCGGCTTTGGGTTTCCAACTGTTATCGAAGCCCGATGACGCGATCGTAACCGCTTTGGGGAATCGTCGATTGATGGTGTCCAGGGTTTGCATGAGAATGGCGTTATCGGGCGGCGTACCCTCGCAGCTAAAATCGAAGAGATCGAACTGCGAGGGCGATGCGGCAGGTCGAATCGCGCTCAGTTGGACACCGCATTTTTGATAGCCAAATCCGGGTTTGTAGATGGCTTTCAAGCTATTCAATGCTATCCGTATGATGGCTCGAGTATCTTGGGTGGCGGCATCCAACTTAACGGTTGCCGATCGCTGGTACTGGGGATCTTGAACCGCAAAGGGATTGGTTCGAATAAACACACTGACGCAACCAGTCACTGACTGTTGTCGGCGTAGTTTTTCCGCCGCTCGGGTACAGTATGCTGACAGGGCTCGGCTTATCTCCTCCAGCTCTGTTAGTTTGCGACTGAACGACCGTGAACAGACGATTTGTTGCTTGTCCGCTGCCACGTCTTCCAAATCGAGGCAGGCCGTACCGTTCAGTTCCATCACCGTACGGGCGACCACGACGTTGAATTGTGCCTGGATGGTTTTAGGCGACTGGTTGGCCAGGTCCCAGACGGTTTGAATACCCAACTGATTTAGTCGCTTCGTGGTTTGCCGGCCAATCCCCCAGACTTCATCGACGGGAACGATTTTCATCAGCTTTTGCCGACGGACGGGGTCGGTAAGGTCGAGGACACCGCCGGTTTGTTTCCATTTCTTGGCGGCGAAGTTGGCCAGCTTGGCCAGGGTCTTGGTCGGTCCCATGCCGACACACACCGGAATACCGGTTTGCCGAGCAATCGCCTTGCGAATACGTTGGCCATAGGCCATGGGATCTTGATAACAAGGATACACGCCGGTTAAATCCAAAAACGCCTCATCAATGGAATACACTTCCATGCGCGGCGTAAATTCTTCCAGCAAACTCATCACCCGTGCTGACATGTCCGCGTACAAGGTATAGTTCGACGAAAACAGTTGGATTTGATGCTGATTGACCAAATGCTGCACCTGAAATAAAGGCACACCCATTTTGATGCCTAAATCTTTAACCTGCTGGCTACGCGCCACTACACAACCGTCGTTATTGCTGAGCACCATGACCGGTTTGTCATTGAGGTCCGGTCGGAACACCCGCTCGCAACTCACGTAAAAATTGTTACAGTCAACAAGACCGATACGTGCTTGTTCGGGCATGCTTACACCGGATGAATCACATTGGTGACGGTACCCCAAAACACAGTTTCCAGGTCCTCGGTCAAGGGAATATCCGGATACGCCGGGTTTTCGGCTTTCAATCGCCATTGACCGTCAGTAACCATCAGACGCTTCACCGTCAACTCGCCGTTGACTGCACAAATTACGATCTTATCGGGCATCGGCTCCTTGGAACGGTCGACCACCAGAATATCGTTGGGATGGATGCCGGCACCCAGCATGGAATCGCCTTGGGCGCGCACAAAAAAAGTGGCCGCCGGTTTTTGAATCAGTAATTCCTCGAGATCCAAAGTCTTTTCCACATAATCATCGGCCGGCGATGGGAAGCCCGCGGCCACTTTACTGATGAACAGCGGCAGTCGTCGGTTTTTGTCCGGCTTGGCAAGATGAAACCAAGCCAATCCATCCCGAATTGAGGGTAACGGTTGTGCGGGGTTGAGGATCGAAAATGGCAATGATTCGGTCATGGGCATCACGGTGAATGACAAACTATTGATGACATAAGACTACCATCGAATTCGCAAACGTTCTATGATTGTTCTCAATGTAGTTAGACCGTATTGATTTGCCGCATGAGTGCCTTAACCCGAAAACAACAGGCCATTTTGGATTTCTTGCTCGATAACCAGGCACAGTTTCCACGGCCGCCCTCGTTGAATGAACTGTGTCAGGCACTCGGCTTGAAGTCGCGGGGCTCGTTACATTTGACACTGAGCGGATTGATCGACGCCGGTTTTGTCGAAACCATGGGGCTCAAACATCGAGGGGTTCGCTTGACGGAAAAGGCTTTGGCCTTGCGTGAATCAGGCCAACAGCTATCCCACGCTTTGCCTTTGCTGGGCATCATTGCCGCCGGTAAACCGATTGAGGCCATTGAGCATACCGAATGGATTAATGTCCCCAATCAAATTCGCAGCGAAAAATCCTGTTATGTGCTCAAAGTTAAGGGGGATTCCATGATCGAAGCCGGCATACAGGATGGCGATTGGGTGGTCATCGAACAACGCAGTCACGCCTGCAATGGCGAAATTGTGGTCGCGCTGATCGACAATCAGGAGGCTACCTTGAAAGTCATCGAGCAGACAGCGGATGAGGTGTTATTGAGTCCCGCCAATTCCAGCATGGAAGCCATGCGTTTCCATCCGTCGCAAGTCAGCATTCAAGGCATACTGGTCGGCCAGATGCGCAGTTACCGTTAGGACATAAACATGCAACCGTTAGCCTTTGTCGACCTGGAAACCACCGGCGGCTCTGCCACGAAAGACCGTATTACCGAGATCGGCATTGTCCTGGTGGATGACGATGGCGTGCGGGAATGGAGCCAACTGGTGCATCCGCAAATGCGTATTCCGTTGTTCATCGAGCAAATGACCGGCATCAGCAACGCCATGGTCGAAAACGCACCCAGCTTTGAACAGGTGGCCAAGGACGTGGATGCCTTATTGCAAGGACGATTGTTCATCGCCCATAACGCTCGCTTTGATTACGGCTTCCTGAAAAATGAATTCAAGCGGGTTGGTATGCTGTTTAAACCGCAAGTACTGTGCACCGTGAAGTTGTCGCGGGCGCTGTATCCACTGTATAACCGGCATAATCTCGACAGCCTGATCGAACGCCATCAACTGACCGCCAAGGAACGTCACCGCGCTCTAGCAGATGCCCAATTGATTCATCAGTTCTGGCAGCATGTTCATCAGCAGTTTTCCGCGGACGCCATCGAAGCCACGGTCAAGAGTCTGGTGCAGCGTTCCAGTCTGCCGTCACAACTGGATCCGAATCTGGTCCATGAATTGCCCGAAGGCCCGGGTGTTTATCTGTTTTATGGTGAAAACGACTTGCCGCTGTATATTGGCAAAAGCGTCAATATCCGCCAGCGGGTGCTTTCGCATTTCGCCGCCGACCATCGCCACGCCAAGGAGATGAGCTTGTCGCAACAGACCAAGCGCATCGACTGGATCGAAACCGGCGGTGAACTGGGCGCATTATTGACTGAAGCCAAGCTGATCAAACAGATGACACCGGTACATAACCAACGGCTACGGCGCAAAAATGCGCTGTGTGCTTGGCAACTGGAGCAAAAGCAGGAGCAACTGTTGCCGCGTCTGACCTGGGCCAACGATCTAGATTTTGGCACGCAGGATAATTTATATGGCTTGTACGGTAATAAACGGGATGCCGAAAAAGCACTTCGCAGTTTGGCTGAACAACATCAGCTATGCCTGGGCGTGCTCGGTCTTGAAAAGATTGGCAGCGGCAAACCGTGCTTTGCACACCAACTTAAACGCTGTCGGGGTGCCTGCGTCGGCAAGGAGTCCGGCTTGGAACATGCCACGCGGTTAATGACCGCTATGAGCAAACTCAAACTGAGCGGTTGGCCTTACCCCGGTGCCATCGGCATTCGCGAGGAAGACGATTTGCACGTGATCGATCACTGGTGTTATCTCGGCACGGCGCGCAGTGATGACGAAGTCCACGCATTGCTGGAGCAAGGCAGACCGGCATTTGATCGCGATACCTACATGACCTTGGTCAAGGCGTTAAAGAAAACTCAGGTAGTACATTTACGCTCGAGGCCACCCCATGAAACCCTCCGCAGGAGACATTCCGATGGCTGAATCAACTGCACGTCGTTTGAACCCTAAAAAATTGCTGTTGAGTAAATGGACCGCCGCACTGCCGAAAAACAAGGAAAAGCATTTTCTGGTCACCCAACTGATCAAGCCCGAATGGCCGGATGCGCCTATCGAACACATCGAGCTGGAAGCGATCTATTCGCGCCGCAGCTTTATCCTGCCTTGGCGAGATCTGACCGATACTGGGGAATGGTTACAAGGTTGGCAATAAGCCAGATCGGGATAGAAAGTCATGTGCGGACGATTTCAGCTAACTGCCTCACCTGAAGAGATTGCCGAGCATTTCCAATTGTCTCGCTTGCCAAAATACCAGCCCAGCTACAACATCACCCCGGCGCGGAAAATTCTATGCATTGTCGGACTGGAAGACAAATCGCTGAAAGCGGTCAATTTATTCTGGGGCTTGGTGCCTTCCTGGTCCAAAGACACCAAAAACAGCCATCACCTGATCAATGCGCGTGCCGAAACGATTCGCGAAAAACCATCCTTCCGGGCCGCATTTCAAAAACGGCGCTGCCTGATCGTCGCACAAAGTTTTTATGAATGGCAGAAATTGGATTCGGGCAAGCAGGCTTTCCGTATTCATCGTCAAGACAATCAGTTATTTGCCTTTGCCGGTTTATGGGAACAGTGGCAACACGAAGTCGAAACGCTGTATTCCTGCACGATCATTACCACGGCAGCCAATGAGCTAATGCAACCCATTCATGAGCGCATGCCAGTGATCATGCCGGAAGGGTGTTATCACGACTGGCTCAACATAACCTCCAATACAGATGACGCCTATGACTTACTTGAAAACTCAGCTTACGCCAATATGGCTACAACGCCGGTCGGCGATTGGGTGAATAATCCTAAACATGACGATGTTCGATGTATTGAGCCAAAAGTGAAATAGAAAATCATGAGCCACTTTTTGAGATATGGCAGATTTTGCTCTAACAGAGACTATGCTTCTATCGCTTCAATGCAGAATGAAATGACAATTTAATCCGAGGAGCAGTCCGTGACGAAAAGGGTAATTTTCTGTTTGCTAATAATCCTGGCCGAATCCGCCACAGCAGCGATTGGGGGCGGTGACAACATCGATTTCGCACCACTCCCCAATGAGTTTTGCAATGACGATGCTCGACAAAAACATAAAAACCTTTTGAGTCAATACCCCAAAGACGAAGAAATCATCAAACTCAATGCCTATTTCATTGGGCTTTGCCAATTGGCGGCCGATGGAAACTTATCAGAGCATGACGCCAGCATTTTTTGGTCAGAACAGCGTGATAAATTACTTCAAGAACGGCGAGCAGTAAAAAATTGAAACGGGTTTGTTGATATTACTTTGAATGATCAGAATCGACGCTATCGACCCGTTGTGATCTATCGCCTAAACTGATTCACTGACCGCAATTTGCTGTTTACCAGTCATATCCACTTGTCTCTGATGTTACACATAAAGGTAAATAGTATGCTGGTCAATAAATTATCGTCTAGAAAATTATTATTCAGTAGATATGCGGGCACTATTTAACCCATTATTAGGTGTCACGTTAATTTGATAAGTTTTAGCAGGAGAGGTATCTCATGTTCAAGATAGTACGTCAA
>NZ_JBYMAP010000041.1:0-24350 GCF_057766305.1 Methylomonas sp. BG-2
AGCCAGCCAATCGCTCCGATAATCGAGATCGCCAACAAAGCGATCAAGCCGGACAGAGACACGGCAGTAGCACGTATCTCTTCCGCTGACGCAGACGAACTTTTACCTAAGTTGGCGTTGTATTCGCTGTGGCTTCTAAAATTATTTATGGTCTGATTAATCAAGGTTTGATTGGCAAGAATCAGATTCTTGGCTTCCAACTTTTGACCGGCACGAGACAATTCGTGCACCTTGTCCCACAATTTCCCATATTCGGCCAATCCGGCTTTATCGGCATCAAGGCGTTTTTTATCCTCGTCGTCGGCCAATAGCGGTTCGTAATCTTTAATTAAATTGTCGATTTTGTTATCGCTCTCGGCAAAGCCGCGCTCGAGTTCGTCCATTGCCGCCGGCTCGCTTTGCAGCAGGTGCTGCCAGACTTGCGCGCGCATTTTCGCCAGTTCGAAACTGATATCGTTAAGAATCAACACGCTCGGCAAAGTATTCACCGTGTTGAAATTGGCCGCGGTATAGACTCGACCTATCTGCACATAATTAAATCCAGCCAGCCCTCCCAAACCCAAAACCGCCGTTAAAACCAAAAACATCATGCGTTGTTTAATCGTCATTTTTTCAACCCCATGCCCACGGAAACTTTCGTTTGTACTTTCCACGGGATAAATATTCGTAAACCTTGGGCGACCGGACAAACGACATTGTCACGCCGACATCATCGTAACGAGCCCAACCAACATTCATCCCTGCAAATCTAGTATTACGCGGTAAACCCGCGCACCATGTACTGTTCAAAGGCGCCAACCAAAACCGGAATATCCAGTATCAAGGCCACTTCGCCACTCCCGAGGATTGTAGAACCGCCCAATCCTTGAACGTGGCCGAACAGCTTACCCAGTGGTTTAATGACTGTTTGAAACTCCCCCATTAAGCGATCGACGACCAGTCCGGTCTTCGTACCGGCTACCTCAACCACCACCACGTTGGCTCGTCGAGCGGATTCGCCGGGTACGCCGAATAATTTCTTCAAACGAATGAACGGCAAGACTTCACCGCGCAAATCCATGTAGTCGTGCTCGTCATCGTCGTGGCTAAGCTCGACGCACTCGACCACCCGGTCGAGCGGAATCACAAAGGATGCCTTGCCGACGCCAACCAAGAATCCGTCGATAATCGCCAACGTCAACGGCAAACGGATGCGCACGGTGGTACCAACGTTCTGCGCGCTATCGACTTCTATCGACCCGCGTAAATCGGTGACGTTGCGCTTGACCACGTCCATGCCAACTCCGCGTCCGGACAGATTGGATATTTGCTGCGCCGTTGAAAAGCCGGGTTCGAAAATCAACGCGTAAACCTCCTGATCGGTCAGCTTGGCGTCGGGCTGAACTAAACCTTTTTCGATGGCCTTCGCCAAGATCCGCTCCCGATTCAAACCGCCGCCATCGTCCTGCACTTCTATGACAATCACACCCGATTCGTGATAGGCGTTGAGCCGCAGAGTCCCTTGGGCCGGCTTGCCCTTCTCGTAACGGACTTCAGCCGACTCGATACCGTGATCCATTGCGTTGCGGACCAGATGCATCAACGGATCACCGATTTTTTCGACCACCGATTTGTCCACCTCGGTCTCTCCGCCGGAAATCGCCAAGGTAATGTCCTTCCCCAGTTCCTTGCTGACGTCACGAACCACGCGCTGAAAGCGGCTGAAAGTGGTACCTATTGGCACCATGCGCAGTTGCAACGCACTGTCCCTGACTTCTTCGACCAGACGCATCATCTCCCCGGTCGCTTCCAGCAATGCGGTCTGCGCGGTCTGCGAAGCCCGCAGGTTGACACCGGCGCTGGATATCACTAATTCACCGATTAAATCGATCAGCTTGTCCAAACGATCCGCATCGACACGGATACTCTGGTTTTCTCTGGCCTTGTTGTCTTTAATTTGCTTTTGTTTCTCCAGCGCGGCATTCACCAACGGTTGCTGGACAGATTGTTGTTCAACTAAAATTTCACCGATAGGCTGACCGGATTTGGCCGGCTCGGCAGCGGCCTGTTGTTGGTTCAAGCCTTCCTCAAGTTCCCGGCGCGTGAGTACGCCGCTTTTCACCAGAAGTTCGCCCAAATAGGTATCGTCTTCCGGCAACGCGCGAATCAACTCGATGTATTCGCCTATCGCGCTTTCCAGCGGCAGAATGTGAATCAAGCTATCCTCGCGCACGAACTCGAAAACATTCTCCAACGCTTCCTTGCCGGCGTCGCTTTTAATGTCGATTTCAAACCCCAAATAATTGGTCTCGGGATCCATCTGCTCCGCCGGCGGGATCGTTTCGCTGATCGTGGTTAGATTGACCAAGGTTCCCAAGGTGGATAAATAACGAATGAAAGACAGCGGGTCCATGCCGTTCCGCAGGCTATCTGAACCGAAACGCAAGGAAATGTGCCAATTGCCGCTCTCGATAACACCTCCGCCCCCCATAGTCTCCAAATGATCGGGGCCGGCAACCGCCACGTCTTTAGCCGAATCAGGCTGTTCCAAGAAGGGGCGCAATTTGGCTAACAGCTCGTCGCCCGCCGCCGTTAGGTCAGGATCTTCGTCGGTATTGCCGTCGGCAACCGCCCGAATCAGCAGCGCAATTTGATCGCAACACGGCAACAAGATGGCAACCAATTCCGGCGTAACCTCTAAAATACCATCGCGCAAAGCGTCCAACACACTCTCGACCACATGAGTGAAACGGACGATGTGGTCCAAGCCAAACAAACCCGACGAGCCTTTTATCGTGTGCGCGGCTCGAAAGATGGCGTTGATGCGTTCGGTCTGATCTTCACCGTTTTCGATCGTCAGCAGGCAATCCTCCATGTCCTGCAACAACTCCAAACTTTCGATGGTGAACGTCACCAAGGCTTGCTTCATTTCGTCATCGATACTCATCGGTCCCACCTCTTAGTTTTGTGCCAGGACGACTTGATCGCCGAATGCGGTCGTCAGATTAGCCAGTTCCAAAATATCCAAGACCGCCTTGCTGTGCATGACAAACCTCAACTGCTTCCCGGCCATACCCGCCTCGCGCTTGGACAAGATCAATAATTGCAGGCCCGCCGTATCCATTTCCGCAACTTGCGACAGGTTAATTTCCAGATCGTCGCCAGTGCCTAGGAAATTGAGCAAATTCCGCTTTTGATCGGCGGCGGTAAAGATGGTCAATTCATCGTCTATCGTGAGCGTTTTCATTGCGAGTTACCTCCGTTCTAACCGATCAGTCGCGCGGCCGGATGCCGACATTCGGATCAGGGCAATATCAATTTGGAAACAGCCGCCAACATTTGCGCCGGTTGAAACGGTTTTACCACCCAAGCTTTTGCGCCGGCGGCCTGACCTTCCTGCTTCTTGGACTCTTGCGACTCGGTGGTCAGCATGATCACCGGCGTAAACTTGTAAGCCGCTAATTGCTTGAGTTCCTTGACGAAGGTAATGCCGTCCATATTCGGCATGTTGACGTCGGAAATAATCAGATGAATCTTTTGACCGTTCAACTTGCTCAAGCCATCCTTGCCATCCACAGCCTCGATGACGTCATATCCGGCGCCCTTCAGAGCGATTGCGACTACTTGTCGAACGGAAGCGGAGTCATCAACGATTAAAATAGTTTTTGCCATAGGTCGTTACCTTAGAAGAAAGTGATTTCGGAAGCGTGATGTTCATTTACCGGCGAGCCGGCACCGTGGTGCAGGTGCTCGGACTCCATAGTGTAGCTGCTCGTCAGCGCATGCAAGATTTCGTCGGCCACCAGCGGCTTTAACGACAAGGTGCCGCCTGCGTGACTCAGTTGAACCTGACGCGGAAAATCGTTGATGCTATCGCGCACATGGACTAGTACTTGGCCAATTCTGTCCTGAAATTGAAACTGCACAATCGAGCCATCAATTTCCTGCTTAATCGTTTGCGCGGATCGATTCAAATTGACCGCGTTATTCTGCAAATTTTCGAACGCTTGTTGGAGACCGGCTAATACGGTCCTGATGTTTTCGCTGGAGGTCGCGACAACAGCCGCTTCTTTTTCGGTACTTTTTTCGACCGCGTTCAACGTCCCGTGAATCGCGGTACTGACCTGATCGACCTTGGCGCCGATCAGTTTACCTGTCTCGCCGGACTGATTGGACAACTTGCGGACTTCGTCGGCGACCACCGCAAACCCCCGTCCCGCTTCCCCAGCCCGCGCGGCTTCAATTGCCGCGTTTAATGCAATCAAATTGGTCTGCTCCGCAATTCTGGCCACTTCCTTGGCCATGTTCTTCAGTTCACCGACGAAGCCGCTGAGAGACCGGATCCTTTCCAATACCACGACATTCTCTTGCAATGCGGCATCTAGCGCTTGAACGACTTGCTGCAAACGCGCATGGCTAGAGCCGAATATGTCTTGATCACCACTCCGTAACGTTGCCGATGACGCGCTGAGCGCAGCATCCAGATTCCGAATGATGCCACCGAAGCGCATCGTCAACTCAGAAACGGCCTGCTCCATTTGCTGGCGCGAGGATTCGATATGCGCGGACCAGATCGGCGTGACTTCGGTAGCGAAACGTTCGATCCCATTGGCGTACTTCTCAACCTCGGTCAACGGCAATGCCGGTGGAGGAGGGGGCATGTTGCGCTGCTCCCGCAACAGTCGCTGATAGCCGACCCTAACACCAAGCATTACACCGACAATAAGTACCACTGCCACTAAAATTGCAATCAGATAGATAGGCACTTGCCGGACCTCCCCTATTTCGACGGACCCGTTGATACCGCATCTCACCTACGCTTGCGGCGACAACCCTGAAAAAAGTATAGACAGCAATTACCTTCAGAACCATGCCGAAAAGAATAATTTGTCATGGCTATCGCATTGCCAGCAGGAACTTTGTGGAAGAACTGTGATATTTGAAATTTTGAGCTACGAGCCCCCGGATATTTTTTATTGCTGTGAAACAATAACCAAATTCTCTAGAATCCATCCTCCCCAATCCGACAAACCTTCCAATATGAATGATTTGCCAGAAAAAACCTGTTCGATCGATAAATTGATCCGTCACCCAAAATTGATCGCCGCTACGTTGGCCGGCTATAAGTCACAGCAACGCCGAGACGGCCTGTATGCCTATCCCGGCGAGAGATTTGTATTGGAAGAGGTCGAGTTCGAGATTACCGGCGTGGATCGGCAACGCCTCGGCGACATGACCGATGCCGACGCTGAAGCCGAGGGCTATCCGGATTTGGCAAGCTACAAAAATGTGATTTTAAGCATGCACGCCGGCATGCAGTGGAACGAGGACAGCTTGGTGTGGGTTCACCGCTTTAGCCGTCGCCCGGAATGACGATGCCTTTCTCGGCGAGTTCGGTCAACATCCGAGCGCCAAATTCAAAAACGGCAACAAGCTCGAGCTGCTGGAATTCCGTGCCGAGCCGTTCCAAACAAGCACGGCCGGACATCGCGCCGTGCTCTTCCAAGACTTGAAGCGCTCGAATCGTTAACGGCGTGGTTTTCAGAAAATGCACGTCGTCGTCGAGATCGCGGTACACAATCAAGCAAGTCGGCTGATCGTCCGGCGCTTCCGGCAGTACGTCCGGGGAAATGGTTTGTACCGGGAAGCGGTAAAGCAGGGGCCAAGCCAGCGGCGACAGGCGGACGACTCGATTCAGCGGATCGGCGATAAAGTCGGCATCCCCAATCGTTGCTTGCTCTTGGGCGATCGACAGTGCCATCTCCACCCATTCGTAATGCGCCAGCTCCAGTAGAAAAGGATAATCGGCCGGGTTATCCCGTTCGTTTTGCAGATAATCGAGAAACTCTTCGGCGATTTGCGAAAAGTACGGCGTTCGGCACGAATGGCGGACGTAAAAATCCTCGGCCATCTCCCGCCATTGCTCGTCGGTCAGCAGGTTTTTCAAAACCGGGAAGTTGCTCGCCAAGAAGCTATCGATATTGTTGAAAAACAATTCGCGATACATGACCATCCTGACCGGATCGACGTCAGCCGGCGAACGATTTTCAAAGGGCGCGCGAATGTAGCCGGCAAATTCGCGTTGAGTGGTCGAAAAGTCGACCGCCATCAGGCAACCTGCTTGCGGCTATCCGCCAGCCAATGTTGTTGGATTTCGCGGATCGTATCTACCTCCCGTAACAACTCGGCCAACGGCGGCAGATTGAAATCGCGCTCCAGCAAGGTCGGAAATACGCCGAACCACTGATAGGCCTTGTCCAATAAGGCCCAAACCGGATCGACCACCGGGGCACCGTGGGTATCGACCAGGAAATCCTCGGCTTCCACAAAATGCCCGGCGATGTGGGCATAAGCGATCCGTTCGGACGGCATCGCTCGCAAAAAAGCCTCGGGGTCGTATCCGTGGTTCACGCTGTTGACGTAGATATTGTTGATGTCGATCAATACGTCGCAATCGGCCTCGGCGACCACTGCGTTGAAGAAGTCGATCTCGGCCATTTCCTGGCCCGGCGCGGCGTAGTAGGAGATATTTTCGATGGCGATACGCTGCTCAAGAATATCCTGGACCCGGCGAATCCGCGCCGCGACGTGCCGGACCGCGCCTTCGGTAAACGGCATCGGCATCAGGTCGTACAAGTGGCCGCCATCGCTGCAGTAACTCAAATGCTCGCTGTAAAACTTGATGCCGTGTTGACGCAAAAACCCTTTCAAGTCGCGAACGAACTGCTCGTCCAGCGGATCGCTACTACCGATTGACAGCGATAAACCGTGGCATACAAAAGGGTAGCGCTCGGTCAGCGCACGAAATTGCTTGCCGTACTTACCGCCGATCGGCATCCAGTTTTCCGGCGCCACTTCATAAAAACCGACGTTGGCCGGCGGTGCGGCCAGAATTTCACCGATAAAGCCGCGCCGCAATCCCAGGCCGGCGCCATGCACGAGATCGCGAACGCTGCCCATACCTTATTCCTCCGGCTTATGCGTGGATCGCCAAAACAGCGCCAAACCAATCGCCACCAGCACGCCCAGAATATACATTTCGTATTTTTTGACTTGGCCCATGATGGATTCGGCAAACTGACCAAAGGTGTAGCCTAAGTACCCAACCGCAATCGCCCAGATCGCCGCGCCCAAAAAATTTAGCGCAAAGAACTTCAACGGATGGATCCTACTGGCCCCGATCACAAACGGCGTGACGTTACGCACGCCGTATAAAAACCGGAACCCCAATATCACCGGTATCTGATGCTTGTGCAACAACTCGAACACCTTGTCGGTCTTACTATGCCAGAGCGGCCGCTTCTCCAGAAAAGCAATGCCTTTCCACCGCCCCAGATAGAAGAAGGTCTGATCTCCGGCAAACGTGCCGAGAAAAGCCGTCAGCATCACCCATTGCAACTCCAAATAACCACTGTGAGCCAGAAAGCCGGCTATCACCAGAATGGTTTCCCCTTCCAAATACGTACCGATGAATAGCGCGAGATAACCGTAATCGATAACGAGCTGCTGTAAATCCTGAAAATCCATAATTTGGGTCTATACGGTCATAGCGGAAATTAATGTCCGGCCGCTTTGTCGGCGTCCACTTTACCGCCACAACTACCTTCGCCGCCCTTCATCATCGCGCCGCAAGCACCTTCGCCACCCTTACCGCCTTGCATCATCGCGCCGCAGCCGCCTTCGGACGATTTCTTATCCTTGTCATTGTCATTGTCATGATTCATGCTTCCCATCATCATGCCGCACGCGCCGTCCTTGCCTTTCATCATGGCACCGCAGGCATGCTCCATGCCGGGTTTCATTTTGCCACCCTGCATCATCGCGCCGCACATACCTTCGCCGCAGGAACCCTCGGTTTTTTTAGACTCGGCTTTTTTAGCGCCCTTAACGACTTTTTTACCGTTGCTATCCATCGCATTGGAACCGCAGGCGCCTTCGCTGATTCTGCCGTTGGAATGGCTAGGATGAGTTTCGGCCACCTGCATGTAACCGCCGTCCAATTCCGTCAGCGAAAAAGGGTTGGTATTGGCTTGGACGTTGACGGCCAGACTGGACAAAACGGCGGTACCCACCGCGGCGGCCAGCGGAGATTTATTGAATTTTTTCATGCTGTTATCCTCTCATTGAATTTTTATAATAATTTTGGTCGGCAACCCGAAACCGTTGCTACGACCGATGTGCAACCGTATTCGTTCATCCTGATTATTGCATACTCAGGTTAAATTCTTGTCTTTAAATTCGCACAGGTCGGCGATGCAACAAGCCTCGCAACGCGGTTTTCTGGCCACGCAAATGTAACGGCCATGCAGGATCAGCAAATGATGGGCATCTTTCTTGAAAAGCTTGGGCACGGTCTTGTCCAATTGCTTTTCCACCGTTAATACGTTTTTGCCCGCCGCCAAGCCGGTCCGATTGGCAACCCGGAAGATGTGGGTATCCACCGCGATCGTCGCTTCGCCAAAAGCCGTGTTCAAAATCACGTTCGCGGTTTTGCGGCCGACGCCGGCCAAGGCTTCCAGCGCCGCCCGGTCGCGAGGCACCTCGCCGCCGTGCTGTTCGATCAAAGCCTGACAAAGTTTTATGACATTTGCCGCCTTACTGTTAAATAAGCCTATGGTCTTGATGTGCTCCTTCAATCCCTCTTCGCCCAGCGCCAGGATCGCTTGCGGCGTGTTCGCCACCGGAAACAACTTCGCGGTAGCCTTGTTGACGCCTTTGTCGGTCGCCTGAGCCGACAGCACGACCGCCACCAGTAGTTCGAACGGCGTCGTGTAATGGAGTTCGGTAGTCGGCTCGGGGATGGCTTCGGCCAGGCGCTGAAAAATCGCCAGACGTTTGGAAGTATTCATGACAATTGAAGATCGATTTAAATATGAACCATTCGGCAACCTAGAGAGTCACTGCTAGGCATCCAGTTCGGATGCATTGGAACTACTTTCGGGGGATTTATGAATAAAAAAATCACGTTAGCCATCAGCACCCTATTGTTCGCCGCGACCGGCGCCTTCGCCGAAGAGCATGCCGCGACGGCTTTGGAACACGCCAACCAAGCAGTGGTCCACGGCAAGGCCGGCCACGCGCCCGTCCTGGTCGAGCATGCCGAAGCCGCGCTGCCGCACGCGAAAAAAGGCGAGGAAGTCGCCAAGGGCGAGGCCAAAACCCACTTAAGCGCCGGCGTCAAGTCGCTGGAAAGTGCCATCGAACACGGCAAACTGGGCCACACCGATCTGGCAACCAAGGCCGCCGAGGAAGCGGTCGAGCACATCAAGGCCGGCAACAAATAAACGACTACCAAGCAAATCAAAGGCGGCCATGTCCGCCGTTTAGCATCTCGCCAAACACCCCGGCCCAACGCGGCCGGGGCTTCGCCACTAAACCGATACGGCGCCGGCAATATGCGCGTGCGCCCGGTAACCAACCAACTCGAAGTCCTCGAACGTGTAATCGAAAATCGAGGGCGGCCGGCGTTTAAACTGAAGCCGGGGCGGCGGCAGCGGTTCACGGCCAAGTTGCAATGCCACCTGTTCGAAATGATTGCGATAAATATGCACGTCACCGAACGACATGATTAATTCACCGAGCTGCAAATCGCACTGCTGAGCCAGCATCCCGGTCAACAACGCCACGCTGGCCTGATTGTACGGCACGCCCAAAAAGCAATCTGCGCTGCGTTGCGTCATCATGCACGACAAGCGGCCGTTAGCGACATAAAACTGGTAGAGCACATGGCAGGGCGGCAAGGCCATGCGGCCGGCAGCGGCATTCTCGCGCGGACCGACCGACTCATCCGGCAAGCACGCCACATTCCAGCCGCTGACGATGTGTCGGCGCGAATCCGGTTTTTGCCGCAAACCATCGACCAACACCTGAATTTGATCGAATTCGCGACCATCCGGTCCAGGCCAACGCCGCCATTGCGCGCCGTAAACCGGCCCGAGTTCGCCCTCGGCGGTCGCCCATTCGTCCCAAATCGTCACGCCGTGCTCGCGCAAGTAGCGGATATTGGTATCCCCGCGCAAAAACCACAGCAGTTCGTAGGCAATCGATTTGAAATGCAGTTTCTTGGTGGTCAACAACGGGAAACCATCGTTGAGATCGTAGCG
Source organism: Methylomonas sp. BG-2 (assembly GCF_057766305.1). Classification (NCBI taxonomy): domain Bacteria; kingdom Pseudomonadati; phylum Pseudomonadota; class Gammaproteobacteria; order Methylococcales; family Methylococcaceae; genus Methylomonas; species Methylomonas sp. BG-2. Next base: position 10,083 of record NZ_JBYMAP010000041.1, read on the forward strand.
GATCTGCCGCCCGAACACCGAGCGGGTACCGGTGCCGGTGCGATCGCTTTTATCGAGGCCGTTATCCATGATATCGGCAAGCAGTTCCAGATAGGCTTTCATAGTCGGTTAACGCAAAATTGCCGGGCAGTATACCTGACTGCCGGCCATCCGCTAGCGGCAACCTTCAAGCGTTTAGGCTTTTGACCGCCACCGCCGTCCTTGCCAGCCGCTCGCCCAGCACCCAGCACAAGCGCTTTTCGTGCTCGGTCAAACCGTTGTCGCTATCGCCGCAACGACTCGGCCCGTAGGGCGTGCCGCCGCTGACGGTCTCACGCAACGCGATTTCGTTACACGGCATGCTCATCACCAACATGCCGTGGTGCATCAACGGCAACATCATCGACAACAAGGTGCTTTCCTGACCGCCGTGCATACTGCCGGTCGAGGTAAACACCCCGGCCGGCTTGCCGGACAATGCCCCGGTAAACCAAAGCGCGGTCGTGCCGTCCCAAAAATATTTGAGTGCCGCCGCCATATTGCCGAAATGGGTCGGACTACCCAGTGCCAGACCGTCGCAGGTCTCCAAATCTTGTTGGGTCGCATAAGGCGCGCCGCTGTCGGGGATACTGTCGGCGATTTTTTCGCATACCGCCGAGACTTCCGGCACCGTGCGCAACACGGCTTCCGCGCCGGCCACCGACTCGATGCCGCGGGCAATCTGCCGAGCCATTGCCGCGGTACCGCCGTCGCGGCTGTAATACAACACCAGGATATTCGCCATCACGCCGCCGCTACAAAATCGCCAATACCGCTTCCGGCGGCCGGCCGACCGCCGCCTTGCCGTCTTTCAAAACGATAGGCCGCTCGATCAATTTCGGAATGCGCACCATCGCCTCGATCAAGGCTTCGTCGCTCAACGAAGGGTCGCCCAGACCGTTGTCTTTATATTCCGGCTCCTTGGTCCGCATCAAATCGCGCGGCTTGATACCCAGCTTGCCGAGAATATCGCGTAACTCGGCGGCCGTCGGCGGCGTCTTCAAATATTCGACGACATCCGGGGCAATCCCTTTGGATTCCAACAATTTCAAGGTGTCGCGGGACTTGCCGCAACGCGGGTTATGGTAAATCTTGACGCTCATGCTTGGCACCTTTCCGAGATCGGGTTGCGGCTATAATAGCACCCTTCGTTTTCCCGTTAAGCCCCGGATCACCATGCAATTACCCAATTATTCCGCCGCCCGCGTCCTGGTGGCGGGCGACCTGATGCTGGACCGTTACTGGCATGGCGCCACCTCGCGCATTTCACCGGAAGCCCCGGTACCGGTGGTCCACGTCAATCTCGACGAACAGCGGGCCGGTGGCGCCGGCAACGTGGCCTTAAACGTCGCCGCGCTGGGTGCCAAGGTGTCGTTACTGGGTTTTACCGGCGAGGACGAAGCCGCCGGCGGGTTAAAGCAATTGCTGCAAGCCGCCAACGTGCTATGCCTGTTTCAAGCCGTACCCGGTTACCCGACCATCACCAAACTGCGGGTGATGAGCCGCCATCAACAATTGATCAGACTCGACTTCGAAGACGGCTTTCACGCCGTCGATAGCGACCCCTTGCTGCATCTTTACCACGCCGAATTGATGCAATCGCAGGTCGCGGTACTGTCCGACTACGGCAAGGGCACGCTAAACCGGGTTCAGCCATTCATTGCGTTGGCCAGACAGCTCAAGAAACCGGTCTTGGTCGATCCGAAAGGCAGCGATTTCTCGATCTATCGCAATGCGACGTTGCTGACCCCCAACCTTGGCGAATTCGAAGCCGTGGTCGGCCGTTGCGCCGACGAAACCCAAATCGTCGAGCGCGGCCTCAATCTGATCGCGGACCTGGGCCTGGATGCGCTATTGGTTACCCGCGGCGAACACGGCATGAGCTTGTTAAGCGCCAACGAAGCGCCGCTGCACCTGCCGACCCACGCCCGCGAGGTGTTCGACGTGACCGGCGCCGGCGATACCGTCATCTCGGTATTGGCCGCGAGCCTGGCCGCCAAAAAACCGTTGGCCGAGGCCACGCAACTGGCCAATATCGGCGCCGGCATCGTGGTCGGTAAACTGGGCACCGCCACCGTTAATACTTCGGAATTGGCCGACGCACTGCACGGCCCGCGCGCCCACCAAAAAGGCTTGCTCAGTCTGACGGCGCTGCTGCAAGAGAGGTCGGCGGCGCGGCAAAACGGCGAAAAAATCGTCGCCACCAACGGCTGCTTCGACATCCTCCATCCCGGCCACGTCCGTTATTTGCAACAAGCCAAAACCCTGGGCGACCGCTTGGTGGTGTTGGTCAACAGCGACGCCTCGGTGCAACGTTTGAAAGGCCCGGAGCGCCCCGTCAACAAACTAGATCACCGGATGGAAATGCTGGCGGCGCTGGAATGCGTGGATTGGGTGGTGGAATTCGAGCAAGACACCCCGAAAGAAGTGATCGATCAACTACTGCCCGACATACTGGTCAAAGGCGGCGACTACACCGACATCACCAGCATCGCCGGCCACGAAAGCGTGCTGGCTAACGGCGGCGCGGTGAAGATTTTGTCGTTTATCGAAGGGCATTCGACGACGGGGATTATTCAGACGATTAGGGACAAAACACAGGGCTAATGCGAAGTGCAAAGGATGTATGCGAATCAATTCGGTGCGAGTTCGCATACCAGAAATTAAACAACCAACTCACCAAAACATCAGCCGACCTTAGATGAGCAACTTAACCGACCGCCTCCACCAATACTACCTCCTGGCCCGTTTCGATAAACCCATCGGTATTTTTATCTTGCTGTGGCCGACGCTGTGGGCCTTGTGGATAGCCGGCGACGGCAAGCCGGATGGATTGGTGTTGATCGTGTTTACGCTGGGCGTGGTGTTGATGCGTGCCGCCGGCTGCGTGATCAACGATTATGCCGACAAGGATTTCGATCCGCATGTCGACCGGACCAAGCTGCGGCCGATTGCGGCTGGCAAGGTAACCCCGAAGGAAGCATTGCTCGTGTTTGCGGTGCTGTGTCTAACGGCGTTTGGATTGGTGTTGCTGATGAATTGGTACACCATCGGTCTGTCGTTCATCGGCGCGTTTCTGGCGGCCAGCTATCCGTTCATGAAGCGCTTCACCCATCTGCCGCAGGCTTATCTGGGCGCGGCGTTCGGCTTTGCGGTGCCGATGGCGTTCGCGGCGCAAACCAACGACATTCCCACCGTCGGTTGGGTTTTGTATCTGGCGGTGCTGCTGTGGGCCTTGGTGTACGACACGATGTACGCGATGGTCGACATAGACGACGATTTGAAAATCGGCGTCAAATCCACCGCCATTCTGTTCGGCAAGCGGGTGAGGGAGATTACAGGCGGCTTGCAAATCGTCATCTTGACTCTACTAACTTGGATAGGCAGCGACCAAAACCTGGCTTGGCCCTACTTTGCCGGCCTAACGATAGCCGCCGGCCTGGCGGTTTACCAACAAACACTGATTTTTTATTTTCACAAGCCGGACTGCTTCAAGGCGTTTTTGAATAATAATTGGTTTGGACTGGCGGTATTTGCCGGATTGGTTTTGGCCTATCTGGTGTAAGCCTGGCGAAGTGACGGCTGTCTCGCTTCGGCTCCGCCCGGCCGATGGTTAATTTTCGAAACTCAACGTTCCGGTACTCCAGACTTCCAATGAACCCGATCTCGCCCGACATTCTGCTTTCGTACTGGTCCACGCCGCAAATCGAAGTCAACGTCGTGATCCTGATGAACATCGTCGGCGCGTTGTTGCTGGGCATGGTGGTCGGTTACGAACGCTCGTTTCACGGCCGCGCGGCCGGGATGCGGACCTACGGATTGGTGTGCATGGCATCGGCGGCCTTGACCATCATCGTCGGCTATCCGCATCACTGGTTCGGCGGCTTGCAACCGTTGACGCCGGCCGCCGACCCCACCAGGGTGATACAAGGCATCGTTACCGGCATCGGCTTTCTGGGTGCCGGCGTGATCATGAAGGAAGGCTTGAACATCAGCGGCCTGACCACTGCGGCGTCGATTTGGGCCTCGTCGGCAATCGGCATCTTGTGCGGCTCCGGCTTTTACTTTGCCGCCATCCTGCTGACCCTGATCGCATCGGTGACGATGATTTGGGGCGGGCTTATCGAAAATATTCTGCCGTCGCGGCACTCCGCGGCGGTGCAACTGACCTTCCGTCCCGGCCAGACGCCGAACGAACAGGATGTTCGGGATCTGGCGGCCGGCCTGGGCTACCGAATCGCCGACGGCGCAACCGCCATCGTCTCCGACGGCGAACATAGCGAATGGCATTTGGTGTTCATCGCGACCACCGGTCAGGCGGTATCGATCCCGGCACTGTCGGCGGGTCTGCAAGCCAGCTCGCTGGTGGCGGGCCATAAAGTGGCGTTTGCCCGCAACTGAGCCGCGCCCGCGACGGGTCCTAATAAACTAAACTTGCCGGCATCCTTTTCCCCAACTCGCCGTGGAGCCGCCGATGAATTACCTAAAGTTACTGGCCGTTGCTCTGAACGAAGCCAGAGCCGGATTCGAGGAAGGCGGCGTGCCGGTTGGCGCCGCGTTGTTTGCCGCCGACGGCCGTCTGCTCGGCAGCGGCCGCAATCGGCGGGTGCAGGATGGCGATCCGTCGCTGCACGGCGAAACCGACGCCTTTCGCAAGGCCGGCCGCCAGACCGATTACCGCGACAAAATCCTGGTCACCACGTTGGCGCCGTGCTGGTACTGCTCCGGCCTGATCCGCCAATTCAACATCGGCACCGTCGTGATCGGCGAATCGGAAAACTTCGCCGGCCACCCGGACTGGCTGCGCGAAGCCGGCGTCAAAACCATCGAACTCAACGACCCCGAATGCATCGCGCTGATGCGCCGCTTTATCGAGCAATCGCCGGCCATCTGGTACGAGGACATCGGCTTGCCGCCCGACCGCTCAATGTCCTGAACCCGGCGCGACATGGTCTACGCTGAACCCCTGCAACTCAACCAAGACCCTGCGGTCCGGGGCGGCCAGCAGGAAGTCGGCAATGGCCTCCTGTATATCCTGATCGATAAACAAGGCCTTGGTGCCGTCGATCAGCAATTCGCTGTCGTCCGGTATGCTGCTCAAGTGCTGCCGCAACAGCGCTTTATTTAAAAACGAGACGTCCTTGTGCATCCGCAGCAAATAGTTCTGGCCGTGTTGGGTCAGCGTAATCGCTTCGTGGAAATTGGCGCGCAACACGAAGAAAATACCGGCGGCCATGCCAATCGCGATGCCTTGCAGCAAATCGGTCAGCAATATCGCCGCAACGGTAATGACGAAGGGTAAAAACTGATTCCAGCCCTTGCGGTAGAACTCGATGAATAAATGCGGCTTGGCCAGTTTGAAACCGGTTTGCAGCAGGATCGCCGCCAAGCAGGCCAACGGAATTTTGTTCAAGTACTCGGCGAAAAACAGCACGCTGACCAACAGCAGCACACCATGCAAAAAGCAAGATATGCGGGTTTGGCCGCCGGCGTTGATATTGGCGGAGCTGCGCACGATGACCGCGGTCAGCGGCAAGCCGCCGACCAATCCGCTCAGCAAGTTACCCAAGCCTTGCGCCTTCAACTCCCGGTTGGTCGGCGCCACCCGCTTATGCGGATCCAGCTTGTCGACCGCTTCCAGGCTCAGCAAGGTTTCCAGGCTGGCGATTATCGCCAACGTGACCGCCACGCTGTACACCTTGGGATTTGCGGCGTAACTCCAATCCGGAAAACGCAATTGGCCGACGAAATTGGCCAAACTACCGAGATCTGGCAACGCGACCAAGTGTCGCTCGCTGATCGCCCAATCGGGCGCGTTGTCAACCGCCCACAGGTTGAACAACACACCCCAGACCACGGCCAGCAGCGGTCCCGGCACCAAGCGCAGCCAGTTTATCCGCTTGATGGTCGGCGCATCCCAAATCACCAGGATGATCAGAGCCACCCCGCTGACCAGCGTGGCGCCCAACGAGATGCCTTCCAAGGCTTCCAACAGCTCGAAGAAACTGGATTCGGCGGTTTCCTGCATGTAACTCTCATCGCCGTCGAAGCTGGCGTCGTAACCGGTGGCATGCGGGGTTTGCTTGATAATCAGGATCAGGCCGATCGCCGCCAACATGCCTTTAATCACCGCGGCCGGGAAAAACGCCCCGATCAGGCCGGCTTGCAGAAAACCCAACAGCATCTGCAAGCCGCCCGCCAATACCAAGCTGAACAAGAAGCCGTTAAAGCTGCCCAGCGCTTCGATCGCGTTGAACACAATCACGGTCAAACCGGCGGCCGGACCGGAGACGCTCAGCTGCGATCCGCTGGCCCAGGCGACGACGACCCCGCCGATCACGCCGGCGATCACGCCGGAAAACAGCGGCGCCCCGGAGGCCAACGCGATCCCCAGACACAGCGGCAGGGCCACCAGAAATACCACGATACTGGCCGGTACATCCTGGCCGAGATTTTTCAGGTAATAATCCATTTGCGATTTCATGCGCGTCTCTCTGGTTAAAGGCGGTGGTGGCTCAATCGGCGTAACGGTAAATCGGATTGATTTGGGTGTTGTGGTCGAGCTTGATCAATTCGCTGATCAAACCGTCGTGCAAACCGTAGACCCAGCCGTGCAGCGACGGCTTATGGCCGTGTTTCCAGGCGGACTGGATAATCGAGGTATGCGCCAGCCGGTAAACCTGCTCGACGATGTTCAGTTCGATCAAGCGGTCCAGCTTTTTATCCGGCGCGGTAAAGTCCAGCTCCTCCTGGTGCAGCCGGTAAACATCCTTGATGTGCATCAGCCATTTGTTGGCGATGACCAGACCGGCGCTTTGCGGTTGTAACGCCGCCTTGACGCCGCCGCAACCGTAATGGCCGCAGACGATGATGTGCTTGACCTTCAGCACGTCCACCGCGTATTGCAGCACGCTCAGGCAGTTGAAATCGGTGGTGATGACCTGATTGGCGATATTGCGGTGGACGAAGATTTCGCCGGGTTGGGCGTTGACGATGGTATCGGCCGGCACCCGGCTGTCGGCGCAACCGATCCACAAAAACTCGGGTTTCTGCTCCTTGGCCAGATTCTTGAAAAACTCCGGATTTTTCGAGGAAACCTCCTGCGACCAAGCCTTGTTTTCCAACAGTAACTTCGCGGGTGTATGCATAAAACTCATCCTTATCGATTTTGGGTGTTGGGTAGATATTCGACCGGCAGTTTTGTTCAGTCGATCAGCCGGCGCGGACGAAAACTCCCGGCAATTAATATCGAATCAAAACTATATGCCAAGCTCACCGTTTAATCAACCGGCGGGCGCTGCTTTTCTCGACGCCCGCCGCATCGCCTAAATCGACCGGTCGATCGCCGACGCCGGAACGCGCATCACGGGCTCCAACCTCAGCGTCGGTGGATTCACGCGCGCCAACCAAGCGTTCAACGCGGCTTCCTGGCGGGACAGCAACCACTGCGGCGCCAAACCGAGCGCCAGCACCAGCAGAGCCGGCAGCACCAGCGCGGCAAACTCCCTGGCGCGTAAATCCCGCAATCCGGCCAACTCCGGCGCTTTTAGCGGCCCGAAAAAGCCCTTGCGGATGAAATCCAGGGTATACGCGGCGCCGAGCACGGCACCCAACAAGGCCACCAGCGCCAGTACCGGGTAGGCTTGCAGAATCCCGAACAGCATCAACAATTCGGCCGGAAAGCCGTTGCCGCCCGGCACGCCGATGGAGGACAACGCGAACACAAAGAACAACGCGGTCAGGCGCGGCAAGGGTTTGGCCAGACCGCCCAATTGCAAGGCCTCGTTGCTGCCCAGCCGTTGTTGCAACATGCCGGCGATCAGCATCAAACTGGCGGCGACACTGGCGAAATTCAACAATTGCATCAGCGCGCCTTGCAAACCCAGCAGATTAAAGCTGGCGATACCGAGAATCACCATGCCGACGTGGCTGACCCCGGCATACGCCAGCAGGCGGCGCAAATTGGTCTGCCGTAGCGCGACCAGCGCGCCATAGATCAGCGTCACCGCGCCGACTATCGCCAGCGGCCAGCGGTATTCGGACGCGGCCGCCGGCGCCAACGGAATCGCGAAACGCACGATGCCGTAAACCCCGAGTTTCAAACCCAACAGCAACGCGGCGATTTGCGGCGGCGCCTCCATCGCCACGGTCGGCAACCAGGTATGAAACGGCAACAGCGGCGCCTTGACCGCGAAACCCAGCAACAGCAAGCCGAACACCGCTGTCTGCGCCGAGGCCGGTAGCGGCGACCGCAGCAATTCCGGCAAGCCGAACACCAGTGACGCGCCGAGCTGGCCTGCGGTCGCCAGCATGATGAACGCAAACAGCAGCGGCACGCCGCCGAAGAGCATATACAAGGTGTATTTCATCGCCGCGTAACGCCGATGCGGACCTACGCCCCACAAACCGATCAAAAAAAACAGCGGTGGCAGGGTCAGTTCCCAAAACAGAAAAAACAACACGGTATCCAGCGCGGTAAACACGCCTATCGTCACGCTTTCCAAGGCCAACAGCAGCGCCAGATAAAACCGGTTCAGCCGCTGCACCGCATTCCAGCCGGTCAGCAGGGCCGCCAAGGTCACCAGCGCGGTCATCGGCAGAAAACCGATCGAAATGCCGTCCACGCCCAGTAAAAACCGGCTGTTCAAACCGGGTATCCAGGGATGGTCCTCGACCAATTGAAAGTCGCCGTCCTCGGGCCGAAATGCCGCGAACGCCCACAGGCAAAACAGCAATTCCAAGCCGGCCACCGCCAAGGCCCAGCGTCGGGCCGATGTCCGCCCAATCGGTGCCGCCAGCGGCAACGTCCCCAACAGCGGCCAGAACAGACAAAGCGATAACAGCGGAAATCCGTTACTCATGGCGCGGAGTATTTTTGTGGTGGCTATGGTGCGCGGGGTAGTGTTCGCCGATTTCGCTGGCTTCCTGATCGATGAACTTCAACCACGGCGTCGTGTAAAAACCGGTGCCGATCAGCAAGCCGCAAATCACCAGCGCGATGATGCGTTCCTTGATGACCGGATGATGAATACTGCCGTAGGGCTGCACCCAGCGGCGCGGGTGGGCGATAAACAGGCGCTGAAAGGCCCACAGCAAAAATGCGGCGGCCAGTACGTTGCCCAGCAATATCGCGATCGCGATCAGCCAGCCGTGCTCTTCTATCGTGCCTTCGATCAGTAAATGCGCGGCGTCGAAGCCTGGCGTGCCGGGCATCACCATCGTGCTCAGCGCCGAGATCATGAACAGCAGCGCCAGCGTGGTGTTGGTCTCGAATAATCCGCCCAGGCGAGGTAGAAACGAAGTCCGGGTCCGTTCGTAAATTAGACCGATACTGAACAGCATGCCGGCGGTCGCCAGACCGTAGGCCACCGACAACAGAATGCTGCCTTCCAATGCGAAATCGTTGAACGAAAACACGCCGATAGCCAGCATGCCGGTATGGCTGATCACCGCGAAGGCCACCAACCGGCGCATGTTGATCTGCATCAGCGCCAGCAACGCGCCGTAAAAAATCCCGATCAAGCCCAAGGTCAGCACGAAATGCGCCCATTGTTCGGCGGCGCCGGGCACCAGCGGCAAGATGAAGCGGATCAAAGCGTAGATGCCCAGCTTCATGCCGTGCAGAAAGATCGCCGCGCTGGCGGCGGTGCCGTGCTCGGCCAGCGGCGGTAACCAAGCGTGAAACGGAAACAGCGGCATCCGCACCGCGAAGCCGAACAACAGCAGGATGAAGATCAAGGTCTCGTTGGGAATCGCCAGATCGTGATGCTTGAGCGCCAACCAATCGAAACTTAGCGCCATGCCGTTTTGAGCCAAACCGCCGCTGAGCAGCACGAAACCGATCAGACTCATCGCCAGTCCGGACAGCCAGTATTGCAACACGGCCTTGACGACCCGGTTGCGCTGGCGGCCGGTACCGGCGAACACCGTCAACAGCACCACCGGCACCAGTTCCAGCAAGCACCAAAACCAAAACTGCAAGGTATTCAGCGCGCTGAACGCGCCGATCAGAATGCCTTGATAAGCCAGCAGGCAGGCGACGAACAAACGGTCGTCCCGATGACGGGTAATCAAGGTGTAGATCAGCGCCAACAAGCCCAGGATGGCCGCCAGCGGAATGAACAGCACGTTGGTACCGTCCACGCCGGTGCGGTAATGCAAACCCAGCCATTCGACGCTCTCGGCCAAGTGAATGCCGGGCGCTTCGGCGTCGAACACCCACAGCATGTAAACGCTTAAGGCCACATTCAGCAACGCGCCGGCGAATGCCAGGCGCAGTGCGTACGGCGGCCGTGCCGCCATCACCGCCAACGCGGTCAGCAGCGGCAACAGGGTCAGAATGCTCAACACCGGCAACGCGGCGGCGGCTTGCCAATAAACAATATCGGTTGTCATCGGTATCCCAACGCCACCATCAAGGTAATCAGAACAAACAGCGCCAAATAGCGCGGACTCAACAGCAAGTGCTCGAAGCGGTTGGCCGCGCGTCCCAAGCGCCGGCCGAACCGAATGCTGTCCCCGCCGATGCCGCGCAAGATGAAGCGATATTCGAACCAGCCCAGCAGCGCCGCGCTCCATTGCGCCAGTTTGCCGGCCAGGCCGCTACCGTACGCGAAACTATCGCGGTCGCTGTCCAGATTGGCGCCGAGCTTGCGCTCTTCCCATTGCGCCAGCGACGAAATCACCCGTATTGCCGGCGCCGGCGCGCCCAGCGCCGGATCGATGACGTGGTCGTCCAGATACCTTAAGTCCTCGGACAAGCGGCGTACCGGCTTGACGAACAGCCGCTCCAGCGCCGGTTCCAGCCAGCCGCGCTGCAACGACACCAAAAACGCCCAGCGCCGCCGCGCCAGCCAGGCCGGCACCGGTGCGGTCGGCCGGCAGGCGGTGGCTTGCAGAATCGACGGCGCCGACAGCAGCAAATAGCAGCGCACCACCGCGTGGGCCAGCAAGTGCCAGGACGCCAGCGTCCACCAGCCCAGCCCGCATTCGACGAACATCAAGCCCAATTGCACCGCCGCCGCGAAAATTTGCGAACTCTTGATGTCGGTTTGGCTCAATCCGACCCAATAGCCGTACAGCGCGGTCAACGCGCCGACCTCGATCAACAGGGCCATCGCCTGCGGCGCTTGCTCGAACAAGGGCTGCAATTGAATCAGCAAAAACACCCCGGCGTGGGTCATCACCCCGCCGTAAAAAATCGCGCTGGACGGCGTCGGCCCTTCCATGGCCCGCCCCAACCAGAACGTAAATGGAAATTGCGCCGACTTGACGCTGGCCGCCAATGCGAAACAGGTCGCCAGCAGCAACGCGTCGCCCTTTTCCAAATCCGCCGCGCCGTCGTTGATCGCCCGCCAGTCGCAGCTTTCCAGCCAAGCCAGACTCAGGCCGATTGCCAGCACAAAGCCGGCGTCGCCGATCCTATTGGTGACGAATACCCGCAGCGCGTTGCCGGTCGCGATTGGCCTGTCGTAGGCATAGCCGATCAACAAATAGGAACACAAGCCGGCCAGTTCCCAGCCGACGAAGGTCAGCAAGGCATTGCCGGCCAGCACCAGCAACAACATTGCCGCCGCGAACAAACTCAGCAGGAAAAAAAAGCGGTGAAAGCCGGCCTCGCGATGCATGTAATTGACCGAGAAACGCAGCGCCACCCACAGCAATATGCCGAACAACCCGGCCACCGCCAAACGGAACCGGTCGCCGGCTAAATCCAGGCCGACGCTGATCTTGCCCAGCCGCAGCCAGTCGCCGTAACCGGGCACGGCCAGTCCGGCCGGCCAAGCGTTCCAGGCCAGAGCCAACATCAACAGCGTTGCCGCGCCTATCCCCAGCAAAGCCAAGCGGGCCGTGACCTTTTCGCCGCCGTCGCCGCTCAGCGCGCCGCCGAACTGTAGCGCGCCGATCGCCAGCGCGGACAATAGCGGCAACAGCGGCACCAAGGCCAACCAATGCGCGCTCATCGGTCCGCTCCGGGTTGCCGGATCAGCATCGGCGGCACCGGTTCGCTGGCGTCGCGGTAGCAATCCGGCGAGTTTTCCCGGATCGGCAATTCGGCCGGCAAGGGCTGCCACGGCACGAAACCGGCGCCGCGCTCGAACACGAAAATCTCGCCGCTATCCGGGTCCTGGGCGCTCAGATGCACCCAGCCGCCGCCGATCAATTCCCGCAGGCCGCCCTGCCGCTGGTAAATCTCGGTCAGCACGCCGATCTTGGCCTCGACCACGATTTGCAGCCGCATCGCCTCGTGTATTTCGATCATCTGTTTGGGCAAGCCGGTGCGCAAATCGCTGCCGGCGCCTTCCATCACCGCGAAGAAACCGGTCGGATTGTGCGGTACCTTGGAGCCGCAGCCCAAGCGCTCGTTATTGACCGTGGAAAAGTAATATTCCAAATTGATGCCGGCACCGACCGGGCCGACCGCCAACAAGATGCCTTCCAGAATTTGGCCGCTCGGGTCCTGGGTCGGATCGTAGGAAATCAGGAACAAACGCCTGTCGAAAAACGCGCCCTGGGTGGCCGCGCGCCGGCCGACGAAAGCGGCCGCGTTGGTGGCGTGGCCCAATTCCGGCCGGGCTTGCGAAAAATCGGCGGCGCGATTCAAAAAATGCCGCAGCGCTTGGGCCGGCTTGGGCCGGCGCGGCGCCGAGGCCAGCCGTCGGCAGCGTTCGTGGGCCGACATGCGTTGGGCATGACCCAATTGCTCGTTCAAATTGCGCCAGTCCGAGCGACGCTCGGCCGGCAAATCGTCCAGGTCGTACCAAACGATGTCCTCGTCGCAGGTATTGTGCTCGGCGCCGACGAAGTAAGTGTCGGGCGGGATGACGATGCCGCGCTCCGCCAACAAAGTCCGCACTTCGGCGCGGTTGGCCATCGCCGCGAACAAGCGGGCGTTCGGCCCGCCGTGGCGGCCGCTGCAAGCACCGCAGTCGTAGGCGGCCAGGTGCGGATTGTTGCGGCTCATCGAACCGTGGCCCATCAACACCACCCATTCGGCAAAACCGTAGGTCAGGCCGGTGTTGCGCAAAAAACCGGCGACGCGCTCGGCCTGTTCGATGTCGGTAAACCCCAGTCTGGGCTGTTCCGGGGTGGCCGGTGTCGGTTCGGTCGCGGAAAAATTCAGCCGGGTCTTCAGGTCCGGCGCGACGGTTTTCGCCGCGGCGGCCAACAGATTTTGCTGAATTCTGGGAAACAGGGTCTTGCCGACCAGACCCGCCAGCGTCAACGGCGCTATCGCGTTGATCGCCGGATAAGCCAGCCAGGGATCGCGGCGCAGCCGGTGGTGAACAAAATCCGCGAGGCGGCGCACCAGCCGGCCGCCGGCTTTATGCCGGCTCGCCGCGAGCGGCGCGGTGGCCGGGGCCGCGTGTTCCTCGACGTCGTGGGCGGGCACCACCACCACCGGACACAACGGCGTCTTGGCCGCGTCGTCCAGGCCCCGGTAATTCATCGGCACACCGAAGAATCCGGCCGCGCCCAAGGTCTCGATGTCCGGATTCAATTCTTCCAGATGGCGGCGGATGCCTTCTTCTCTGTCGTCCATGCAGAACACGATTTGCGCGGCGGGGCGCTGCTCGCGGCGCGCCCAGCGCCCGCGCCGCCGATTGGCGTGCAGCGCTTGCAACACCTGATCGCGGTAGTGGCGTTCGTAGGCAGCCAGCCAAACCCGGCGCCGGGCGTCGGCGTCGAACGCGTCGTTGACGCTGAGCCAATGCAACAACTGAGCCTTGCTCAATTGCGCGATCTCGGCGGCATTCAACCCCAAGGCCCGGCAAATTCGCCACAAGCGCCAGCCGTGATCGTAAACCGCCAAACCGGCGCCGGCGCCCGCCAGCGGGCTGCGTTGCCAAGTCCAGATCCGCTCCGCCAGCCGCTGCCAGGCCGATTTATCGCGGCCGCCGTCGGCGATCTGGGCTTGGCAGGCCTGTGCCAGATATTCCGGCAAGTCGCCGCCGAACAAGGCGTCGCGCACGAAAAACTCGTAAGCGTGCTTGCCGAAGTAACTCATTAATTTGTCGTGGCGCGCGTCGCAATGCCACAAGGCCCGGCATTGCGCTTGCAGAAAGGCACGGTCCAGAATCAGGCGCAAGGCCAGATAGTCGGCCAGTTCCGGCCGGGCAGGGCCGCTCCGGTAGCCGGGATGGGTCTGCCGCCAGTTGATCAGGCCGGACCAACCCGGCAGCTCAAACGCCAAGCGTTGCAGATAGCCGGGCCAGCACTGTTCCGGTATGGCCAAGGCTTGCAGTTGCT
>NZ_JBYMAP010000042.1:0-24181 GCF_057766305.1 Methylomonas sp. BG-2
AAATAAATCGACAAGCTAGACCAGGAGAAACTAGAGCAGCTGTGATAGCAAGACTCACAGGGACTTCGTTATCCGGTATGGCAAAACCAGGCGAGTCTTTTGATCAAGCTCTGGAACGTAAACGGAAGTTAGCAGAGGTAAAAAAGAATTTAAGTTAGCAGGAAGGATTTTTATTGAGTTCTTTGCTTCATATCCCTTTTAATTCTAAGAATCGTGCCAGAATGCCTCTATTTGCAGGGGAGACAGCGGTACTTTCATGACCATTAAGTGAGAGTTTCTAGGATTCGTTTTTTGCAAACCATTGTCCTTCAGAATCTCCGATCAAATATAAGCGCTTAGCAATAAGTAGGCGGGTTTTCGATCCTTCCCAAGCCGCATTTTCACTGGACTTGGCAACACGGAATGCATCCAATTTTTTTGCTAGGCGCTTATGCTGTCGTTAGTTTTTTGACGATGACTTATGTAGTGTCACTGCGGTGCCAGTAGCAACGATCATGTTAAGACAGCCTTTTCCCATCGCTAAAAATTCGTGGTTCACGGAAACGCGAACAATTGCACTGGATCTGCAGGCCTGAGCACGCTTGACCAAGCGGTCGAGCGCATCTTGGCGGGTTTTGCTCAATTCTTTTTCGTACCCTTAGGTATGGACCGCCGAAAAAGCTACAGCCAGCTTGCAAAAAGGGAGACAAACACGTTGGCGCCTAGTATGGCTTCGCTACTGACAATCCCTAAGTAGTCGACGATAAATAGTCTTCTAGTTCTGGTGTAGTGCTTACCAGCATGGTCGCTCTCTCGAACAAAACGGCCCATTTATCATATTCCTGAGAAAAACCCGCTGGGAAGATGCGTTTTAAAAGCATCTAGCCAGCGGGTTTTATTTTTTGTTTTGTGCACAATAGTCACCTACCTTGGAGGCTAGCATGGAACCGACGAAAATCCCGCGCTTTATCGACGAACCACCGATCCTGTTGATTTGGACCGCTCACGATTTGGTGATTGTGGTGGCGATGATGTTGCTCGGCATCTTCATCGACCACTTGTTGTATTGCCTGATTGCATCCTACTTCGTGATCAAGTTCATCCGCCGCTTCACCGACAACCGGCCGAATGGTTTTCTGGTACATGCGTTTTATTGGATCGGCTTGCTGCCGACCGGCGCCATCTCGATTCCCAATCCCTACATCCGGCGGTTTTACCAATGAAGCTGAACGTGTTCTTAGAGTCCTGGGGTTTTGTGCAGGCCGAAAACCGGTTGCACCGGTACCTGCTGATCGGGTTACTGGTCACCAATGTGGTCACGGCGTTTGCCGCGCTCCGAACCGAACGGACGGTCATCATGATTCCGCCCAATCTGACCGAGAAAGTGGAAATTTCCCGGCAGGATGCCTCCGCCAAGACCTATCAAGCTTGGGGGTTGTTCCTGGCGCAATTGCTCGGCAACGTCACGCCGAACACCCTGGATTTCGTGGCCGATTCGGTCTCGCCGCTGTTGTCGTCACAGATTCATCGAGAAACCGTGAACGCGATGCACGACCAAATCAATGCGTTGAAGATCGACAAAATCTCGACCACGTTCACGCCGAATCAAGTCTATTACGAACAGGACACCCACAAGGTGTTCGTGACCGGTCAATTGACGACCAAAGGCCCTAACGACAAACCGGAAGCCGCCTACCGCACCTACGAATTTCAGATCGCCATCGTCAATTACAACCCGGTGGTCACCGACCTGAATGTGTATCAGGGGGAGCCTAAGACAAAAGAGTATTTAGAAATGCAAAGACAAATGGAGGCCTCGACGCATGCCAATCCGTAACTTCGTACTGATGATGGGCCTGATGGGCCTGATGGGACTGAGCTGCGGTGCCGCGGTTGCGGAGGACTCAGCGGTGGCGTTGCCCCCCGTGCCGGCCAGCGTCTTAAAGACCGGTTCGGCCCCGGAGCCTACGACCGGCGGCGGCATCACCCCGCAAACCATCAAGGTCTCGCCGGGCATCAATGAAATTGTGACGGTGGCGCAAAACCATCTGAACCGAATCGTGACCCCGTTTCCCAGTCCGCGGGTCAGAACGGTCAGCCGGGCCGAAACCCAAGTGGAAGGCAATGTGGTGTACGTCGCCAGCAATAGCGAGGATCCGGTGACCTTGTATATTACGCCCGGCGAAAACGAAGCGCTCGCCATTTCCCTGACTTTGGCGCCGAAACTGATCCCGCCCCGAGAGATACGCCTGGAATTGGCGGGCGTCGAGTATTCGCGTCTGGCGCAGTCGCAACCGGCGTCTAAAAAAGCCGGCGACAGCGACGATACCGTGCAGCAAGAACATATCGCCCAGCTCAAAACCACGCTGCGCGAGCTGGCGTTGATGCAAAGTCCCAGCGGGTTCAGCGGCCGACCGGTGACGGCCAACGAAACCGTTTATTGCGACCAGGCCGGGATCCAAACCACGGTGGGCCAAGCCTTTGACGGACGCCATACCACGATCCTGATCGCCAAAACTGTCAATACCACGCCGCAGCGGGTCGAGCTCGATGAGCGCGCGTGCGTCGGCCAAGGGGCCGGGGTCAGCGACGTGGTGGCGGTAGCCGCCTGGCCGGAGGTGTGGTTGGAGCCCGGACAATCGACCGAGTTGTTTGTGGTGATGAAGCAGCGCGGCATCACCGACGAGCAAATTAGACCGTCGCTACTGCATTAAGGGCTCGCTATGAAACACGCGATACTCGAAAAATGGGACGCTCTGAATCCGGCTCATCAACGGATGATCGTCGTCACGGGGATTCTGGTGACGCTGATGGTGGTGATCAGTGGGCTATTAGGGGATGCGCCGCCGCCCACATCCGGCAGCGCCAAGAAGGACATCGCCCGGCATATCTTCACGGATTCGGACCCCCGGTCCTTGGGTATCGACGGCTTGGGGGCGCAGATTCGGCAATTGCAATCCGAACAACATACGCTACGCGGCTTGTTGGAGAGTATGGCTAACCAAAATCTGCAGTATCAAGCCTCCGATCAGCAACGGATCAAACAGTTGGCCGACCAAACCGGTCAAACCGCGCAAACCCAGATCGAAGCCTTGAAGGCCGAAGTCGAGCGTTTGAAAACCGAAGGCCAAGCCGAACTGTCAAGCTCGCAAGCGGTGTTGCCGCCCGAATCGCCGACAAAACCGCATCCGGTCAAAGAGCGGGTCAACCCGGCCGACGCCTTGTTCAATCCGCGGGTTTATCAGGATCCGACGGCGATGCCCGCCGATCCGGTCCCCGCCAATCCGGTCAAGGATGCCGATCGCAATGCCTTGCAAATCCGGGTGATTAAGCAAACCCCCGCTACCGACGCTGAGGCCAAGAAAAAAACCGAGGTCGCCGACACCAAAAAAGCCGAACAAGAGAGTGTGCTGATACCGGCGGGCAGTATTTTATCCGGCAATCTGCTCAACGGAATGGATGCGCCGACCGGCAACGGCGCTCAGAAGAACCCCTTTCCGGTCTTGGTTCGGCTGAAAACCGACGCCATTTTGCCGAACCGCTATACCGCCGATGTCAAGGAATGCTTCGTGGTGTCCTCCGGTTACGGTGATCTCAGTTCCGAACGGGCCTATATCCGCGCCGAGTCCATTTCGTGCGTCCGCCAAGACGGCGGCGTCATCGAAGTCCCGCTGGATGCGTACGCGGTCGGCGAAGACGGCAAGGTCGGCATACGCGGCCGCTTCGTCAGCAAACAGGGCGCTTTGCTGCGCAATGCGTTGCTGGCAGGCTTTCTGCGCGGTTTTTCCGACATGTTCGGCCGCACCCAAACGCAGGTATTGGCCCTGGCGGGGCCGGCCGGGGTGGCGACTACCCCTTTCCAACGCTCCTTCAGCCAGGATTCGATGGAGGGAGGGGCTCTACGCGGGACGGGTTACGCGATGGAGCGTTTGGCCAATTATTACATCGATTATGCCGAGAACCTGTTCCCGGTGATCGAAATCGACAACACCCGCAAAATCAATCTGGTGGTGCAACGCGGTACCAAACTGCGATTGCTCGAAAAAGGTTAGTCATACAGGTATCTATCAATGGAGCGTCCATGAAACTTCTACCGGCCATTTTATTGTTGGCGTCCAGCGTGAGCTATGCGGATCCCGCCACCCAAAACCCGCCCGCCCGGTCGACGACGACCGAAGCGGCGTTATTTGCCAAAGGCGCGATTACCGCGATGAAGGCCTTACCGATTGATGCCTTCAATATGGTGGAAGCGAACGGCGAAACCTATTTCATCTCCCGCAACGGTCGTTTCGCCTTCAAAGGGCAGTTGATGGACACCTGGTCAAGGACGCCGATTACCAAAATCGAGCAAGTCGACGCGGTGATGAACCGGATTCCCCTGGCGGAGATGAAGCTCAATATCGACGAGCTGGGACCGGTGGTGGTCGGCCACGGTAAAACCCCGGTGGTGGTGTTCGTCGACCCGCAGTGCCCGTATTGCAAAAAGCTGCAACAGCAGCTGCCGGCGCTGGCCGATCGGTATACCTTCAAGATCGTTCCGATCGCGGTATTGGGACCTGAGTCGAGCATCCTGGTCAACAAAATCGGCTGCATGCTGCAAACCCAGGACAAGGATAAGGCGAAAGACGCATTGCTGAATCAGGCCTACAACGGCTTGCCGGAGCAACTCCCCGGTTCTTGCAATAAGGAACCGATGCAAAAAACGCTGATCACCTCGGCGCTGTTGGGGCTGAGCGCGGTGCCGTTTGTGATCGCTCAGGACGGCCGTACGCATAAAGGCGTCCCCGACGATTTAGCCGCCTGGCTCGGAAATGCCCAGACCGTTGCAACCGCAAAACCCTAAGGGGGAGAGACATGTTTAGACCGATGCTATGGCTATCGACGTTGTCGCTGATGAGCGGCTGCACGCTGATTCCCGATTCCTACGGTTGTAAAGGGATGCCGGACGATCCGATTTGTATGTCGACCGAATTGGCGTATCAAGCCACGGACAACCTGCCGCCGCCCAGTGACGCCGCGGCCGGCAACGGTGCGACTCGGCCGGTACCGCCGACACTGACCGGGGCCGGACCCGAGCGACCGCCGGTACCGCATATCGAAGACCCGACGCCGATCCGCACGCCGTCGGAAGTGATGCGAATTTGGGTGGCGCCCTGGGAGGACAAAGACGGCGATTTGAACGTCTCGGGTTACGTGTTTACCGAGATAGAGCCCAGGCGTTGGATGATCGGCAAGAAATCCGTCACCCAAAATCCACCATTGCGGGCGCTGCAAGTGGAACAACGCGATCCGCCAAAAAAGGACAAACTCGATCTTGAGGGCTTGGCGGAGGGTAAACGAATGCCGGGCGGTGCTGGCAAGATGCCGGAGGGTTTTGAAGCACTGTTGAAAGCCAGATCGCCGTTTTAGTCAACGAATTGACCACCTTTAACCGGTGAGTAGGGCGTTAGATCGCCGAACCGGGCGTAGCCGCGCCCGAGATCAGGGTTTAACGCCCATTGACTCACTGTGTTTAAAGGTATCACTATGAAAATGTTGCAAAAAAAATCCACGATCCAGTTGTTGATTGCCTTCGCGGCTGTCGCCGGCATGTTTCTGTTCTCCACCGAATCGTTCGCCGGTACCGGCAGTACCGAGTTCAACGCCGTGTACACCTTGTTGACCAACTGGATGCAAGGATCGTTGGGCAAACTGATCGCATCGGCGTTCATCATCGTCGGTCTGATTGCCGGGGTCTTACGTAACTCCCTGATGGGCTTTGCGGTCGGCGTGGCGGCGGGTCTGGGTCTGTTTACCGCGCCTGGCATTATCAACGCGATCGTCACGGCCACGTTGTAATCCTATCGATTGTGCAATCGATAAACCGTGACCGAAGTTTGAATCCGCAAGCTGTTGCGTGATGTTCGACACACGATCGGTCACGAGGTTCGGCGGGCAACCGCCATCTAACTTTCGGGATGGCGAATGAAAGCGGATCCTCGGCGAAATAACAATGGCAGGGAAAAGGTGGCGGTGTTTGATTGCGATGGGACGACGCTAACGCCGTGCCACGCGGCGAAAGCCAGAAAGCTGGTCAAAAACCGACGCGCGCGGGTACGAACGAAGCAACCTTTTTCCATACAGTTAAATCACACACCCAACGGCCATACCAATGCCTAAGCTCAACTATCACAGAATCGACCAGCTTTTTTCCATCCTGGCGTTTGACCCGGACACGCAGCTGTTTTTGGGGGAAGACCGGAGTCTTAGCTTCGGGTTTCTGTGCGAGCCCTTGTTCGGTAACGATCCCTCGATTGCCGATCGCATCAATGTCTTGCTGAACCAGGAATGGCCGATCGATTCCTTGCTCCAAATCAGCTTGTGGGCGTCGCCGGATATCGACACTATTCTGGCGGCCCTGAAAACGCGGCGATTGGAGCAACAAAACCCGCTGTATCAAGCTCTGGTTTCATCCAATGTGGACTATTTGCGCGGGGCGACGCAACATGCGATCGACGCCGCCTTGGCGACGCGGGTCCGGCGGTTTCATGTTCTGGTCACGGCCAAACTCCCGCTGGCCGGCGCCAAACCCAATGTCAAAGAGATGAAGCAAGCGACGGAGTTGCGTCTGGCCTCGTCTCAAGCCCTGGCCACCATCGGATTGAGACCGAAGACGCTGACGGCCGACGTGTATGTGCGACTCCTCAATACCTTATTAAATTGGCAGCCAGAAGCCAGTTGGCACGATCTGGTGGTTCCCGAATGCGATCCGCGCAAGTTGATCCGCGAACAGTTATTCGACTTCGATAACGAACTGGCGGTCGACGTGACCGGCGTGACGCTGGGCAACAAACGGGTGAAAACCCTGTCGGTCAAACGCTTTCCGGATCAAATCTATTTCGGTTCGGCGCTCAGTTATTTAGGGGATCTGTTGAGCGGCGCGCGCGGGATTCGGGACAACGTGTTGCTGACGGTGACCTTGCATTACCCGGATTCGGAAGCGACGCGGATGAAGTTGGAAACCAAACGTCAATTCACCGCCAATCAGGCGGTCGGTCCGCTGTTGACCCTTGTCCCGCAACTAGCGGTGCGAAAGCACCATTTCGATTTGCTGTTCGAGGCGCTGAACGATGGCGATCGTCCCATCCGCGCTTACTTCGGCATGGTGCTGTTTTGCGACCCGCAGGAAGAATCCCAAGCGGTGGCCAACGCGCGTACCTACTACCGGGAGTTGGGCTTCCAACTGCTCGAAGACCGCTATTTTTGTTTGCCCTACTTTTTGAACTGTCTGCCGCTGGGTGCCGAATTGCGCCAGGTGCAAGTCAGTAACCGCTATATCACGCTGGCGACCCGGCACGCGATTCCGCTATTGCCCTTGTTCGCCGACTGGGCCGGTACCGGTTCGCCGGTGCTGAATTTTGTATCGCGGGGCGGCCAGCTGGTCAATGTCTCGCTGTTCGATTCCGGCTCGAATTTCAATTGCTGCATCGCCGCCCAATCGGGCTCCGGCAAATCGTTCTTAACCAACGAACTAATCGTCAATTACCTGACCGAAGGGGCGCAGATCTGGGTGATCGACGTCGGCCGCTCGTACCAGAATCTGGCCGATACCTTGGGTGGCGAATTCATGGAGTTTACCGCCGACAAGCAGATTTGCCTCAACCCTTTCGAACTGGTGCAAAGTTGGGAAGACGAGGCCGACGTGGTGGCCGGTTTGGTCACCGCGATGGCGGCGCCGACCGAAAAGCTTAGCGACTTTCAGACCGCCGGCTTAAAGCGGGTCCTGAAAGGTCTTTGGGACGAAAAGGCGCAAACGATGACGGTCGATGACATCGCCCAGCGCTTGCGCGCGGAAGCCGATCAGCGGCTCATGGATGTCGGCGAACAGCTGTTCCCCTTTACCTTGGCCGGCGAATACGGCCGGTTTTTCAACGGCCGCAACAATGTGCGGTTCGAAAACAGTTTTACCGTGTTGGAACTGGAGGAGTTAAAGGGCCGTAAACACTTGCAACAAGTCGTGTTGCTGCAATTGATCTACCAAATCCAGCAGGAAATGTATCTGGGCGAGCGCGACCGGCGCAAGATCGTGATTATCGACGAGTCCTGGGATTTGCTGAGCATGGGCGATGCCGCCACCTTCATCGAACACGGCTATCGGCGGTTTCGCAAATACGGCGGCGCCGCGGTCACCATCACCCAATCGGTCAACGACTTGTACCGCTCGCCGACCGGGAGGGCCATCGTCGAGAACTCGGCGAATATGTACTTATTGGGCCAAAAACCCGAAGCGCTCGAAGCCATCCGAGCGGAGAACCGCCTACCGATATCCGACGGGGCCTTTCAATTGCTCAAATCGGTTCACACCGTTCCCGGCGTGTACTCGGAAATTTTCTTCATCACCGAGTACGGGCAAGGCATTGCCCGGCTGGTGGTCGACCCCTACAAGCGCTTGCTGTATTCGACCAAAGCCGAGCATGTCAATGCGATTAAAAACCTCAAGCGGCAGGGGCTCACGACCGATGCCGCCATCCGACAGCTATTACAACCACCGGAGATCCGCCATGTCGCTTAAAATCCTACTAGCCGTGGCGTTGGCCGCCATCGCCCTCAGCGTGTCGTCCAGCTATTGGCTGGTGCGGCATTCGTTATCGGCCGAACTGGACAAACTGAATCTGTTGACGCCGGTGTTCGTCATCGATCGGACCGGCTGGATGCGCGGTTTACCGAAAGACGCCAGCCAGGGGGCCATCGAGCAAGCGATGCAAGCCTGGCAAGCGAAAGTGGCCAAACTGGCGGCCTCCGGTTTCGTGGTGGTCGATGGCAATTTAGTGGTCGGGGCGCCGGAGGACGTGTATGTTAACGACTAGACCCCTGGACCAAAAAGCCTTTTGGCTGAAACGCGCGCTCCCCGCGCTCCTGGCGATTCTGATCGGAGGGGCTTATCTGGAAGATCGGTTCCGGGTGGGGATCGACGATCAAAAGGATCAGTGTTTGCCCGGCAATCACCGTTGGTTTCTGATCGACACCTACGACAAAGCCATCGAGCGGGACCATTTGGTGGCGTTCGTCGCCGACCAACGGATGGCGATGGCGCCGTGGTTTTTGTTTACCCACGTCGTCATCAAGATCGCGACGGGCGTACCGGGTGATACGGTACGGGTAGGGGTAAAGGACACGCGGGTCAACGATACCGTGGTCTCGGAAGGCTTGGCCTTGTCGGCCAAACTCGGCAAGTCCGCATCCGTCTTTATTCGCACTGAGTTCGTTGCGGACGGAGAGTTGTGGGTTACGGGCACCACGCCTAACAGCTTCGATTCCCGCTATTGGGGACTGGTGCATCCGGATCAACTGATCGGGAAGGTCTATGCGTTGCCGTTTTAAGCGTATTGCCTTGGGTGTCGCGCTGATCGGAGCCGTCTCGCACGTGACTCGTGCGGATACCGATGGCTTAGACCGGTCGCGGGCGATACTGCAACAGGTGCCGCACACCGCCCGTCCGGCCTGGTTGGACGGCAACCCGCACGCGGCCCATGCCCAAGCGCAAGCCCTGGCGACCTTGCGGGCAGCCCCGTCGCCGCAACCCTTCGCCCAACCGATCCGGGATCCGCGTCGGCATTATGTGTTGTACGCGTCGACCTCGTTGGGGCGGGACGGACTGTTACGTCTGTTTGAAGCCGCCGCCGGCCGAGACGATGTGTTAGTGGTGTTCAGAGGCATTCGCGAGGGGCAACATGTGCAAGATTTCATCCGCGAGATTCATGGGCTAGCGCAAACCCTGGACGCGCAAAAGATCCCGCTTATCGAACTGGATCCGACCCGGTTTCAACACGCACGCATTCAGCTGGTCCCGAGTTTGACCGTGGAAGCCGGCGATCGGGTGTTGGCCAAGGTCGCAGGGGTCAGCGATATCGCCTGGTTCGAGACGCAGTTAAAAAACCGGCCGGCGCCGGATGATCGTGTCTTGGATCTGGGTGTACACGGCGATACCCACGCGATTGCCGAGCCGGATTTGATCGAGGTGATGAAACAGCGGATGGTCGGCATCGATTGGGCGGCCAAAAAGCGCGCTGCCCAAGCCCATTTTTGGCAAAAGGCCCCGCTGTTAGCCTTGGGGGCGGCTGCCCAAGACCGCGAGCGTTTGATTGATATCACCGTGACCGCCCCGAGAGACGTCACCGCACCCAACGGCCAGCTCATCGTTCGGCAAGGGCAGCGCGTCAACCCGCTGAGTCAACTGCCGTTTACCCAGCGTCTGGTGGTGTTCGATGCCACGCAACCCGCCCAAGTCGCGGCAGCCGAGCGGGAAGGGCAGGCTGTGGCCGGCCGGCCGGTGACGTACCTGATTACCGGAATGGACCGGGACCAAGGCTGGCAGGCTTTTAACGCGCTGGAGGAACGCTTGGGCAAGCCGGTGTACTTGCTGACTGCCGAAGTGCGGCAGCGTTTTAATCTGGAAGCGGTGCCCAGTGTGGTCGAGCAAGACGGCCATCGGATCAAGGTCAGAGAAATTGCGGTGGCTCGTCATGAGTAAAGTACGCGTCGCGCTTTTGACGTTGTGGTTATGCGCTGGCTTGTGTTCGAGCCAAACGCACGCGGCGGACGCCTTGTGTCCGGACGCCGAACTGTGGTCCGGTAAATTGATTACCGATATCTGTTGGGGCTGCCTGTTCCCGATCCGTCTAGCCGGCGGGGTGTTGGATTTTCGCTCGCCCCAATCCAAAGAGAGCATGGGCGACGACCTGATTCCCACGGCGGCGACCAGCAAGGTGTTTTGTGTCTGCGACGATAAGGATCTGATACCCAAAGTGGGCATGACGATGGGCTATTGGGGGCCGGCCCGCGTGGTGGAGTTGGTCCCGAATCCTTGGTGCGCTCCCACTTTGGGCGGCACCAAGATCAACAGCTCGACCGTACGCTTGTGGGGCGGCTCGTCGCCGGTTAACTATGACACCGACGAAACCGTCTTCGTCAATTACCACTACTACGCCTTCCCAATATACGTCATGCTCGATCTATTCTGGGAAGACCGCTGTTTCGCCGACGGTTACAAGGACTTCGACTTGATGTACATCTCGGAACTGGATCCGACCTGGAATAACGATGAGCTGGCGTTCTTCACCAATCCGGAAGTCGTGCTGTTTGCCAACCCGGTCGCACTGGCGGCGTGTGCGGCCGATGCGATCTCGGCGTCCGCGGGGAAGCCGATCGATGAGATGTTTTGGTGCGCGGGTGCCTGGGGTGGGATTTATCCCTTATCCGGGCATACCCATCCCGGCGAGGGCATTGCCCCGCGTCAGACCAGCTTATTGTTGACGCGGGCTACGGCGGCTTTGCATCGGCGCGGCCTGGCGCACAAAACCGTCGGCGACGCGCAGGTGTGCGGCGGCACGATTTCGCCGTTCATTCCCAAATCGCAATATGCGACCACGATGTTCTATCCGGTTGCGGATACCGATGCCAAACATGCCATCGGCGAAAGCGATTTGCTTTGGGGAGCGGGGCATTCCTACCCCGGCGCCGGCGAAAACCACGTCTATATCTTGTGGCGGTTCACCGACTGCTGTATCGGGTTTTAACATGGCGATCGAATTTACCCAACGCACCTCCACCCGCGCGATCTGCCGTGGCTTGATCGCGTTGCTGATCTGGGTACCGACCCATGCCGTGGTGGCCGACACGATGACCGAGTCGGCCAAACTGGGCCAGAAAGCCGGCAAGGATGCCGTTAGCGGCTTTGTGATGCCGACGCTGAGCGCGGATCAAAAAACCCTGACCTTGTTTCCCCATTCCGGCAAGGACCTTTCGGTACCGATCAGCGATTTGTTTCCGGATTCGCAATCCGGCAATGCCACCACCTTTACCCAGCTGTACGGCGATAACACCGCCACGCTCAAAGCCGGCAACGCGATGCAAACGACGATGGAAAGTCAGGTCAGTCAGACCGGCGAAGCGTATCGGACCTTGATCAAGTCGGCCAATCGCGCGCATCCGGATGTGTACAACGATCCGCTGTGGGGCACCACCGATTATGTGATGCAGCACCAGGACGTGTTCGGCAGGTTTTTTACCGACTGTAAAACCGATGTCAAGGCCACGTTAAACCTCGGTGCCGGTACCGGACCGGATGACCAAATGTGCCGGCGCACCCCGCCGATCAACAGCCGCTGCGTGGCGACGCATGACGTGGTGCTGGAACCGGTCATTCTACCGGCGCAAGGGGAGACCAAGATCGCCTCGTGCGGCGACGGTTGTGTCGATATCTGGGTCGGCAAAGTCGGCAACAATTACTGGTGCTCGGGCGGCTGCGCCAAGAAACAGCAGGCCAGCGAATACATCGTCAAGCACCCCGAAGCCATTACCTCGGCCACGATTACCCGCGCGCTTTGGGACGACTACATGCGCATTTTTATTGACGATCAGCAAGTGTGGCAGGGCAATAATGGTTGGAGCACCGCGTCGGTGTGCGAGATGAACACCAACTGGAGCAAAAGACCGAACTTCGATGTGACCTCGTACTTTACGCAGACCCCAAAAGACGGCGCTTTGAAGTTCAACATCAAGGCCTTGGTGTCGGGTTGCGGCGAGGCTTATGCCAAAATCACGATTCGGTACGATCCGGCCAAGCTCATCATCAAGGACGAGTGGGCGATGAACGATCAAGCCTGTTCGACCCTGCTCAAAGCCGTGGACGACGGGGTGTGTACCAACGTCAAATCCACTTGCGACATCAATGCGGGAACGTTAACCAACGGCAAATACTGCATCAGCATCACGACCTCCGCCGGCCAAATGGCGGTGTGCGAACCGTATTTCAAGGATGCGCCGTTCGCCGGCGTCCCGGAGACTTGTACCCAGGCGACGATGACCGCCAGCTGCAATCCGCACAATTTGCCGTGCTGGACCAATGCGCAGGGCGTCAAGCAATGCGTCAGCGATATCGAAAGCCAAGTCCCTCAAACCTGCGAGGCCCTGGAGGCGAAGGGGTGCGGATTTATCAAATCCGAATGCGTCGACGGCACCATCGGTCGTAGCGGCAAGTGTTGGCTGTCGCAGGACACCTATGATTGCGGTAAGCAATTTGGCGTGATTACGGCGAGCCCGGTGGCCAAGCCTGATTGTGGCGAGACGGTGCGTTGCATGGGCGAGGAATGTGTCGACATCACCCGCACCGAGAGCCAGGATTTTGCCAACGCGGTCGCGGCGCTGAACTCGGCGCAACAAGCGGCGATGGACAAAAAATGCGTCGACGAGAAAGACGTCACCACCTGCACGGTGTTCGAAGGCACGGGCGGTTCCTGCAAAATCGTCAATCTGACCAGTACGATCGACTGCTGCACTTCGCCCAGCTCGATCGGCATCGGCGAGTACATCAGCTTGCTGTACAAGGTCAGCAAGACCCACAACGTGATCATGCGGTTGGATAAAGACAATCTCATCCGCGGCGCCTGGCAGACCCTGTCGGATCCTTACATCGACGGGGTGTATACCCCGGCCAAAACCGCCTGGGACAACGTGCTGGCCGAACTCGATTCGGTGGTCGATAACATCGGTTCCGAATGCACGGCCAGCTTCACCAAAACGGCGTACTTGGACGTCATCAGTTCCTTGCGCAATACCGCCATGGAAAAAATGGTGTCCTGGACGGCCGACGTGTTCGGGCCGGAAGCGGCCAATGCCTTGTTCAGTGCCTCCACCAGACAGGGAACTACCGAAGCCGTCAATAGCTCCGGCGAATTGAACGCGGCCGGCGGCGAATTGCAATTGGGCGGCGGCGCGGCCTACATCGGCACCCTACTCAATGTCATCATGATTGCCTACGCGATCTATCAGATCATGAACATGATCGTG
This sequence comes from Methylomonas sp. BG-2, assembly GCF_057766305.1. Taxonomy (NCBI): domain Bacteria; kingdom Pseudomonadati; phylum Pseudomonadota; class Gammaproteobacteria; order Methylococcales; family Methylococcaceae; genus Methylomonas; species Methylomonas sp. BG-2. Next base: position 13,807 of record NZ_JBYMAP010000042.1, read on the forward strand.
CAGATGATCTATAAGTGCGAACAATCCGAATACGATCTGATGGCCAAGAACTCGGTGAAAGCCTGTAGTTACATCGGGCAATACTGCGGTTCGAAAATCCTCGGGCTATGCGTTCAGCAAAACTACGCCTATTGCTGCTTCAACTCGCCGCTGGCCCGCATCCTCCAGGAACAGATTCGCCCGCAATTGGGGATGAGTTTTGGCAATCCCAAGACGCCGCAGTGCGAAGGCATTCCGATCGGCAAACTGCAACAGGTTAACTGGAGCCAGGTTAACTTGAACGAATGGATCCATATCCTGACCAGTACCGGCCGATTGCCGTCGACCCAGACGCCGGACAAATTGACGTTAGACGTGCTGACCGGTACCGGTTCGGATTTGAACTACAACGGCGACCGGACTAACAGCCGGGACCGCAACGTGCTGCGGCTCAAAGATATCGATATGAACCAGACCCGCAAAGACGCCGAACAACAAGGCTGGTCGATCGGACCGGTCCCCACTTCACCCAACCCTTAAGGAAAAGAGCCATGCCCCGACGTTGCCAGTACCCGTTAGCGATCGCCATCGCCTTCGCCCTCAACGCTTGCGCCCCGGTCGCCCGCCCGCTCAACGTGCCGGCCGCGCAACAAAGAGTATTGCCGGCCGATGAAGCCCACCAAATCTCGTTTTTGCTACGGGACCTACTTGGCAGCCGAAGTAAACGTCAAGATTTACAGGATTTGATGTACCAGGAAGTCAATGCCAAACGGATCAAGGCAAAAAATGCCGGTGTGGCCGCAAAGCCGGCCGGTTCGAGCGATACGATCCGTAATCTGGCCGAGGATGCCAGCTTTGTCGGGGCGGTGGCGACTGGAGCGCCGCTCGCCCCGGCTGGGATGGACGTGGCGACCGGCATCGGGATGGCCGGATTGGCGCTGAGTTTTTTAACGCCGTCCGAGAAGCCGGCCGATCTTTATCAGGTGTACGGTCGGCTGTACATGGATCAAAGCTATGCCAATGCGCTGAGTATTCCGGTGACGGCCCGGCTGGATATGCTGCGCCGCTTCGAATCCGCTGTCCAGCAAGCCGGCTTGTCCGCGACTTGCGTGGATCACTGCGGCGACGACCAAAGCGCCCGCTGGCGGGTGTATAGCCTGGCCGGCGGCGGCGAACCCTTGTGGGCGATCTTGCGGCTGGCCGATACCGAGCCGGCGCCGCGCGATCCGGTGCGGGATGCGCTCTTAGGGTATCCGGCCATTTTGCAGAGTGCCACCGATAAAGACGATAACCAGGGCACCGCCCATAGCCTGGTGATCCGCCGGGCGCCGCCGGTGCCGGCCACTTTCGATCCTACCCGGCAATTTCAGGATGCCGAACACACTGCCTGGGACAACCCCAAGGCTCGCCAAGTGCTGCGGCACATGACGGCCGACGGCCATTGGCTGTTCGCCTGGAATCTCACGGACGGGCAACACTTGGCAGCCTGGAAAGGGCGCTTATTTGCGATCTCCCAGCCCAGTTATTGGGTGGATATTCGTAATGCCATCGACTATGAAATTTTGGAGTAAAGACCATGAGCGAACACAATACGACCGTCAACGATACGACCATCAACGGGTTGCTGGACATCATTAAAGACAACACGGCCGTCATGCGCAAGACCCAACGGGTCAATACCGCGTTTAAAACGCTCTCGCTGTTGACGGTCTTGGGGTTTTTGGGCTTGTCGATCTATTCGAACTGGCAGACGTTGGTTAGCCGAAACGATCCGCATGTCGCGATGGTACGGATCAGCGGCGAAATCGCCCCGGATAGCCCCACCAATGCCGATAGCGTGATCGACAGTTTGCGCACGGCGTTTGCGCAGGGGCAATCCAAGGCGGTGATGCTGGAAATCAATAGTCCCGGCGGCACCCCGGTGTAGGCCGGCCAGATTTTCGATGAAGTGTTACGGCTCAAAACCAAGTATCCGGACAAAAAGGTGGTGTCCGTCATCAGCGATTTAGGCGCCTCCGGCGGCTATTACGTGGCGGTGGCCGGTGACGAAATTTATGCCAACCGGGCCAGTATGGTGGGATCGATCGGGGTACGGATGGACTCGTTCGGTTTTACCGGCATCATGCAAAAACTCGGCGTGGAGCGGCGTTTGTACACCGCCGGCAAATTTAAAGGCTTCGCCGACATGTTCTCCGAGCCGGAGCCCGAAGCGGTCGATCAGATCAAGACCTTGTTGTCGCACGTACACGACCAATTCATCGCCGTGGTGAAGACCCATCGCGGCCAACGCCTGAAAGACGATCCGAATTTGTTTTCCGGAATGGTCTGGAGCGGCGAGGATGCGCTCGCGCTTGGTTTGATCGACGGCATGGGCGATCGGCGCAGCGTGGCCGAGCAAACCCTGAAACTCGAAAAAATCGTCGATTACACCCAGCAAGAAGACCTTCTGACCCGGTGGGGACGAGCGCGGGCGTCGCTCAGTGCGCTGGTTTCCGCCCTGACCGGGTTGGTTGCCTTGCTGGGTTCGGCGACGCTGAATTAGTCGGCGGCGGTTTGCCTAAATGTTACGCAGCGGGCTAACTGTTTGAATTGGTAGATCGATTGGGGGCTTTTCGCCCATTTGTCACAAACTTGTCCACAGATTTTGTGGATAAGTCGGTGGCCTGGGCGATCAGTTGATGTGGGCTTTGGTTTTCTCCGTCATCACGTCGAACGCATCCGGGGCGCGCAACGTCAGGCGGCTAACGCCGTTTCGAAGCAGTTCGTCTCGCCATTCGAGGAGCTTCTCGGCTTGCTTGAACAGGCGGCGCTCTTCGAAGGCTTCTTTCTCGGCAGCGGTCATGTCGTGAGGGGGCGGGCCCGGTTCGGCGTCGACATCTCTAACGGCTAAAGCGTGGGCTAGCTGCAACCAGAATTGGTCTTCGCCGAGCGATTCGCGGAAGGTTTGGTAAATGGGTTTGGACTCGAAGGTGTCGGCGATCAGGCGCTGCGGGAATCCTGGCAGATCGACGACTGAATGCCCGCAGTCCAGGAGGTCGGCGTAGCTCAACAGCTTCTCGATCAGCGCGCGATAAGGGGCGGTGTGTTTGACCTGTTTGTGTTCGGCGCTACGGACGGATTTATCGGCCAGGTAGAGAAATTCCAGGAGCAGTAAATATTCGTCTTGCGACAAGCGGATGTCGGCGTATTCAGTCATGAATGATACTCGCGAAAGGCGTTAAAAACGGGGGTCGGGACTCGTGCCGGGGGCTTTGAAGAGCGCCTGGCCGGCGGGTTTAACCAAAAAATCGGGACATTGGAATCATGTTTAAACGTTTACTCACAGTGTGTTGCCTATTGCTGCTGCCTTGCCCGGTCTGGTCCGATCAGGGGGAACCGTCTTTTTTTCTGGATAAACAACGCGGGTGGTTCTGGCGGGAGCTATCCCCGGAACCCAGTATAGAACAAACGCCCAGTCCGTCCGAGACAGAGGAAAAAATTTCATCGCATCCTCAGAAACAGGAGATTCCACCCCCCGAGCCTGCGCAGCCGCCGGCGTATCTCTCGGCCGAATGGTTTCGGAAAAACCTCGAACACTACAAAGATGCCGCCATCGACAGCCCGACCGAGCAGAACGTCGCGGCGTACTACTACCTGCAACGGGTGATGATGGATAAGGCCCAGCGCTTTGCCAACGTGGCGCAACGGGTGGTGATGGCCGATCCGCGATTGGACGAGAACAACCGCCGGCCGCTGGCCACCTTCGCCTCGAATGCCGCCAATCAACGGGCCACCCAGGCCAACGAGCAGGCCATGTCCACCATCGCCAAACAAGCCGGTTTGTTGTTTTTCTTTCGTTCGGATTGCCACTTTTGCGAGGCGCAAGCGCCGTTGTTAAGCGTATTGGAGCAACGCTTCGGTTTCAAAGTGTACCCGGTGTCCTTGGACGGCAAGCCGATGCCGTCCGGATTCTATAAACAATTTCGGACCGATACCGGCCAAGCCCAGGCCCTGGGGGTGATCTCCACGCCGGCGCTGTTCTTGATGAAACCGCCCAACGAGATCTTGCCCGTCGCACAAGGGGTGGTCTCGCTGGACGACTTGACCTCGCGGGTGTTGCTATCGGCCAAACACGCCGGCTGGATTTCCGAACCACTGTTCAACACGGCGCGCGGGGTGACCGATTCCTCGTTTCTGCTGCCGGAGGCCGGGGTTTTGACAGAACCCGTCATGAATGACGCCGGCCGCTTGGTGGAGGCGTTGCGCCGGGAACCCTTACGGCCTTAATCCCTTTTTTATATGCCTTCTCGGAGCTGATATGAAGCACTCGAACACGACGCGGATTCTTCTTCTAGCCTTGATGCTGGTGCTCCCGGCCAGTGTCTTCGCCGATTTGCAACAGGAAATGGACGCGATGTTTGGGACGATGACCAACGTCACCACGCCAACCGCACACCTCGGGCAGCGACGCGGCGTCATTACCGGCGGCTCGGTCGTCTCGCGCAACAAGATCGTGGAAACCAATCTGGTGTCCTTCATGCCGCCATCGTTTAGCGCCGGTTGCGGTGGGATCGATTTATTCGGTGGCAGCTTTTCGTTTATCAACAAGGATCAATTCATCACGTTGATGCGGTCGGTGGCGGCCAATGCCACCGGCTACGCCTTCCAGCTGGCCATCGATTCGATGTGTAACCAGTGCGGGGTGCTGATGTCCGGCTTGCAAAAGCGGATTCAAGATCTTAATCAGATGTTCTCCAATTCCTGCCAATTGGCGCAAGGGATCGTCAACGATGCCACCAGCTTGTTGCCGGCGTCGGCGACCGAGAAAATGCAAAAGTCGGAAATCTCGTTTTCAAAAGGGATTACCGACGTGTTCGGCGCGCTGACCAATACCAGTACCCAGGGCGATCCAACGCAGCAAGTGAAAAACAACGCCGCGACCGAAATGAAGACCATCATTCAGGGTAATTTGGTCTGGCGAGCGCTCAACGAAAAAGGCGCCAAAAACTGGTTTCAGTTCGGCGGCGTCGACTTGCTGCAAGCCATGATGAGCATCAGCGGTACTGTCATCGTCAACGAACCGACCTCAGCCCCGGATGGCCACGGCGAGACCAACCCGGTCGAAACGCTGAATGGCATTATCGGCATTAAAGAACTACTCAACGGCTCGGGCAGCGGCAGTTACAACCAAGTCAAAATGTACGAGTGCGACACCACCGACGTCGACGGTTGCCTAAATCCCACCATCAAGGATACGACTCTGGTGGGTCTACGCAAACGTGTGACCGACTTATTGATCGGCAATAGCGTCAAACCGGGCCTGGTCTACAAATTCGGCACCAATACCGGCGATCTGAGCGCGGATGAGAAGGCGTTTATGGAGCTGGTACCGGGCGCCGTGGCCGCGATGATCCGCAACATGGCTCGCCAGGATTACGGCATGGCCCGGCTATTCGCCGAAGACGCGGCGCCGGCGATCGCGCTGGAGCTGGCGCAAGCGATGATTCAAAACTTATACGACGCCGCCCGCTATGCCGCCTCCTTGCAAGACAGCGCCTACGCCGCCAAATTAGCCGACACCCTCAGCGTGTCCCGGCAACAAATCGAGGCCGATTCCACCGAGCTAGCGATGCGCCACGGCAATATCAAGGCGGTGCTCGAGTTCTACGCGAGCATCATGAAAGCCACCCAAACCCGCAATTACGCGGAATTCGAACAAACCGGCGCATCCGCCGCCCAGTATCCCACCCACGAGGAGACCAAATGAGCTATGAAATCTTTTCCATCGGGGATTCCCAGTTTCTGGCCGCGATCCTCAATGCGATCGCGATGATTGCCCAAACCGACCATTACAAGGCGGCGGCGTCGGTCGGCGCCTCGCTGGGGGTGATGCTGGTGATGTTGCGGGGTCTGACCCAATTCAATGCCAGTGGCATTCGCTATCAGGACGTGTTCGCGTCGATGTTGATTTATACCGCCTTGTTTGCGCCGGGGGTGCAGGTCAAAGTGGAAGACGCCTATTCCGGCAATGTGGTGGTGGTCAACCACGTGCCGTTCGGGCCGGCGGTCGCCGGTTCGATCATGTCCAATATGGGTTACCGGCTGACGCGCTTGTTCGAGCAGGCTTTCGCGGTCCCCAGTATGACCGAGCACGGCTTTGCCGATCCCTTAAACACCCTGATCGCGGTCCGAAAAAATCTGTTGTCGCGGATTACCTTGGGCAAAGCCAATTCGCCAACGGCCCAAGTCGATCTGGAAGCCTCGTTCGTTAATTACATCAAGGAATGCACGATAACCGGCGTGGATCTGAACTTGAACACGATGGATGCGATCATGCGCACCTCGAATGTGATGACGGCGATCCGCTTTAACTCCAAAATCTACACCACCGAGGTCTATCTGGGGTCGGGTCCGCAGATTTTGACCTGTACCGATGCCTACGTGGCCTTGGACGATTACGTGACCCAGTATGCGATTACCGGTCTGGAGGATTTGCTGCAACACAACTTAAACCTCACCCGGCCGGAGGATGTCAGCACCCGGATTAGCGATGCCTTATCGGCCTTATCCAATAGCACCATCAGCGCTAACGATTATATGTTGTCCAGCTTGGTCGTGCCGATGTTCGAAAAAGGCATCGTCGGCCGCTATGAAGATGGCCTGAAGTGGAACAAGGCGGCAATGGTCCATCAATCGATTCAGCAGCGAAATATGCAGTGGGCGGCGGAACAAACGCTGTTTACCCGAATCGTCCGGCCGATGATGACCTGGATCGAGGGTTTGAGCTACGCCATTACCCCGTTGATGGTGTTCGCGGTGATGTTGGGGTCGACCGGTATTTCGATGGTCGGCCAGTATTTTAAAATGCTGCTATGGATCCAGCTGTGGATGCCGATCATGGCGGTCATCAATTTATACATCAACATGTCAGCGCTGGGTAAACTGGATGCGCTGGACGCGCAAGGCTTCAACATTCCCTCGATCGAAGGGATCTACCAGATGGACATGGTGCTGCAGGATTGGGTGGCGATCGGCGGCATGCTGGCGTCGTCGACGCCGGCGATCGCCTTGATGCTGGTCTATGGCGGGTCGGTGACCGCCACCCATTTCATGGGCCGCATGCAGAGCGGCGATTATATTGACGAGCGTGCGGGCTCGCCGGCGGTGTTGGCCACGGCCCCGGTGTTTGCCAATCAGTCGGCCTATACCCATGCGCCCTTGAGAGGGGCTCATCAAGCCGGCGCCGAGAAGGTCTTGCCCACGTTTAATGTTGGAAGCGACGTGTCCGAAGCGGTCTCGTCCTCGTCAAACTGGATGCGCCAGGCCGGCACACAATTCATGAGCTCGCTGGCGAATTCGGCGGGCAATAGTGTTGCCTCGAATCGCGACGCCTCGACCGGCTCCAGTTACTCACAGCGGCTCAATAGCAGCTCGTCCGAAACCGACAAATTGATGCGCAGTCAAGGGGAGGGATACGCGCAACGGTACAGCGATACCAATATGACCTCGGATCAATTTGCGTCGGTGCTGTCTGGCGGGCTGGCCGCGAGCGAAAGTGGGTTTCCTCGAAAAGACGGGGAGAGCGGCGGACGTAGGAATGACAAACAAACCCAAAAAGACAGAATAAGAGGCGACATCAGCGACCGGTTGCAAAGTCAGTTCGGACTCAATAGCTCGCGTTCCAACGAAATCGCCAACGATATGGCCACGCGCTTGACCGACGATGCCGGGTTTCAAACCGACTTGGCCCGCAGCGTGGCATCCGATGCGCAGTCCGGGACCCGCGAAGTCGTGTCCCTGGGTTTGAACAACCAAACCCTGCAAAGTTTGCAATCATCAGCGAACGACGTGCTGTCCGCGTCGGAAGCCTATAGCGCTACCTCGTCGATGCAAAGCCGCCTCGGTACGAACGCCCAATTCGGCGCGCTGGAATCCGGACACGCGATCAGTAGAAACCCCGGTTTAATGAGCCGACTGAATAACGAGTTGTTGCGCTTCGGTTTAAGTGGGGATGCGCAAAGCCTGGCCGGCGAATGGCGCCAGTCGGGCTTGATCGCCGATAAGGATCAAGCCTACGCGGCGGCCGGCCTGTCATTGCTGACCGGACATTCGCCGGCGAGATTCCGGAACATGAATCGAGCCGAAGCGGGACAAGCCAAAGCGTCCGGATTTGAATTGCTGGGCGATGCGTTCGCGGCGAAAACCGGTCAAATGGCGGATCCGCACAAGAATGCCGGACTTCAAGCCGATGCGCCTGCTTACGGCGACGCGCGGGGGCAATTTGATCGCGCCGGCGTGGTCGACCCGCGGGGAGCGGCCGGCAATTTGCCAGGACACGTCAATGCTCGGATGGGCGAAATTGGCCGTGAGGTGAACGCTGGCGATGCGAAAGTCGGCGATTTTCATAATAAAGAAACCAGTGAGCTCAAGGTAGGCACCCAATCTGAATTTTCAGAAATGGCGGGGGCTAAGGCTGACTATTTTGCCCAAGAGATAGCGCATCTAGCGAGGGGAGAACAATCGGTGGGTGAAATGAATTACGACTTTGCGGCAGGGGCGCTTTATAGTTCGAGACTTCAAATCGAAGCACTGGGAAGTGAGGCCTATGGTACTGCTGGCTCATTTTTCGATTCGATGTCCAATCATCTTGCGGAGGGCGATGGTTATGCGACTGCGGCCCAAAAAGCTTTTAATGAGGCGGGCGAGGGAGGCGAACAAGCTGTTAAAGCCTGGCGAGACCTCAAGGGAAATGAGGTCGCTCACCACCTGACGCCTAGCCAACTGGAGTATTACACAGCGGCGCTCACGGAAACCGGAATGGGATTAAGACCCGCTGATTTCGGTATTGGTGATGGCGCAGGAACTGCGGCAGCACGTGAAAAATTGGTTGCCGAGCATGGCCCGGAGTTAGGTGGTGATATCGCCGAATTGCTCAATCGTGCTGCGACGCAAAACAGACCGGATTTGGCTCGTTCGATCGGCAACTACAACGACGCGGTAAAAAAAAACAGTAGTGCCGGCTCATTAGTGGCGCCGAAGACGTTACAGCCGCTATTCGAGCAAGTGGAAAGCCGATACGGGTTGCCTGACGGGATTTTAAGCCGTATGGCGTCCGCTGAATCAGCGTTCAATAGTCATGCGCTTTCGCCGAAGGGCGCACAAGGTATGATGCAGCTGATGCCGGACACGGCGGCGCGGTTCGGTGTGACAGATCGGGAGGATCCAGAACAAGCGATTGATGGGGCGGGGCAATATATGCGCTTTTTGCTTGACCGTTATAACGGCAATTTAGAATTTGCGGTGGCGGCGTATAACGCCGGCGAGGGTAGTGTTGATAAACACAATGGCGTGCCGCCGTTCAAAGAAACGCAAGAGTATGTCAAAAAGGTACTGAGGCCATCCTAATGGAATAGTCGTGACATGCCTGAACAAGAAATACAAAAATAAATAGAAAAATCAGACAACTGGCGAATAACTCAAACCAGGTCAACTTTTTTCTTTCTTCTCGAAAAACCTGAACTGTCCCTCCGCACAACTTACAAACGGAATGCATGGCCACGCCGTATGAAAAATACACATACGGGACAATTCGGCGTTGGCAATGCGGACAAGCGATGCGCCCGTCATCAATTTGTGACGGGCGTTTTGGTCGATATGTATTCTGATTGTTGAGTCTAATCATGGTCAGGCAAATAGAGTTTCGTGATGCTACGGAACAATAGGCTTAACAGCTGAATTCATGTGAGACATTATTTTACTCGCCTAGTATCTATTCTCAATTTCTTTTGACAGAAATGCGCTGCCTGACAGGCTTAGAAGTTTTTCTACTAAGCCGCCTGCGCGGCGGCCAACTTGAGTGACCATTGCTACCCACGATGAAATCCATGCGGCTGAGAACGGACTGTACCCATTTTATCCCTGGCTTTCGCCCAGCAGCATGTCTTCGAGTATATCGAAGTGTATTACAATCGCAAACGGCTTCATTCCAAATTGGGCTATTTATCCCCTGAAGCCTTTGAAACTAAACAGGTCTCTTAGCTATCTGTCTGTGAAACGCGGACAAGATCAACCCCTTAACGATAAAAAAATTCGCTCGCGAATTTAGCGGCGACGCCTATTACCAACAAACCATAACAGGCCGCCACCCATCAGCCAGGCAGCGCTCGGTACCGGCACGGCGGAAACTTGGCCGGGACTGACAGCCCATGCATAGTTCTGATTGAGCTTATCGTAGTGGTTCGGGAAGCCACGCTGAGTAACGAAGACCCAAACTTCAGTGAAGTTTTGCGCGTATTCCGTATCCGAAAAGTATGCATAGGCTTGCTCGTTGGTGAAATGGGTCGTGTTGGGTATGCCGCCGCCTACAGTGCCGTTCAGTTCGGTGTAGAACAATCGACCAAGCTCGTTGATGGTCGGT
>NZ_JBYMAP010000043.1:0-23736 GCF_057766305.1 Methylomonas sp. BG-2
ACACTGCAAGCACTCTGAAAATTGGTACTTATGTGGTTCTGATTCTTCACCGGCCCCATATTCTCGTTCCGCGAGAACCTTGGCTTGGACCTTCGCGCCACAGTATGGGCAGTGGATGAATGTAGAAGCGGCCATATTAAGAAGACCTAACGAATGAAATGAACTCTCCCGCCCAGAGCGGCGGGTAATGTGTCAGATTGAAGGAACTGTATCCGTTCAATCAACAACTCAGGAGAGTTAGGCATGAATCTTACAACCATTGGAATCGACTCGGCCAAGAACACGTTCAGTTTGCACGGAATTGGCATTGAATCAGATTAAGCAACAGTCGGCAACGGGTCGCTTGCTGCCCAACGCTTTCTAACCGTTACCCTGAACCCGATCCGAGTGAATGCTGGGGATTCGGCGATGAAGGGCATCAGTAGTCGGTAACTGAAAATTACCACGAATTACCATCGAGCGCTTTCTCTCCTGGTGACTCCTTGGTGACTCCAAATAAAAAAGGCCTAGGTGAAAAATACCTAAGCCTTTGATATATATGGAGCTGGCGATGGGACTCGAACCCGCGACCGGCTGATTACAAATCAGCTGCTCTACCAACTGAGCTACGCCAGCAAATTGGCTCGCCATTATACAAAAAACGGCGATGTAATCCAGAAATTTTTGCGGCTCCCTACTTGTTGCGTATGCTGTCTATCATGCCTGACAAATAATCCATCATGTTCTTTAAGAAGGCTATCGCCAGGTCGAGTTGGGTTTGGAGATAAAACAGGAAATGACTGTGGTCGAAATCCTGGTCCATGTAAAAGCTGACGCCGTTGTTGATTGTGTTCAGGCCCATCACCAGCATGATCACGGCGGCGGCCTTGAACATGAAGCCGCGCAATTTGGCGCTCATTTTGCCGAATGCGACGCTGATGAACAGCATCATCGGCAAGGTACCGGCGCCAAACGCCAACATTAGCGTCCCGCCCTCCAACACGCTGCTTGCAGTCGTGGCTTTGACCGCCATCGCGAACGTCAGCATGCACGGCATCAAACCGTTTAACAGTCCGGCGATGATCGAGCCGACAATGGGGCCTTTTTGATTGGCGGTCGCGTAGCCTTTACGCAATACGCCCAGCGGGATCAAGCGCATGGAGCCCTGCCAGGGTATCCAGCCCAACACCCCCATCGCCAAGGCAATGACGACCAAGCCCATCGTAATTTGCAACACGCTCTGAATTTTGCCGAACAAGCCACTGGAAATCAGCACGACGCCCAAGGCGGCGGCCACCATGCCTATCGTCGCGTAAACCGAAATCCTGGCCACCTGATAAGCCAGATAAGGCCAGTAGCTTCGACTTTTGCCGGCCTTCATGAAAAAGCCGGACACCAAGGCTCCGCACATGCCCAAACAATGTCCGCTACCGAGAAAGCCCGCCGCGAATGCCAGGGTGTAATCAAAACCGCTGGCGGCCGCCATCTCGGTCATGCCATGCATCGCATGATCCATGCCGTGCATTTGGTGATCCATTTATTTACTGAGTCTGAGTGAATTGACGATGACCGACACTGAGCTCAACGCCATGGCCGCGGCGGCGATCATCGGGTTGAGTTTACCCATTGCAGCCACCGGAATTGCGATGGTGTTGTAGCCGAATGCCCAAAACAGGTTTTGTTTGATCACCCTAATCGTGAAAGCGCTGAGTTCGATTGTATCCGTGACTTTGCCAATATCGCCTTGCACCAAGGTCAGGTCGGCGGATTCTATCGCGACGTCGGTACCGCCGCCGACCGCGAAACCGACATCGGCGGCGGCCAATGCCGGCGCGTCGTTAATGCCGTCGCCTATCATACCGACATTCAGGCCATCGGCCTGTAATTGCCGAATGATTCGTAGTTTGTCATCCGGCTTGGCCTGCGCCACCACGTCCGCTATTCCGACCCGGAACGCAATGGCGTAAGCGGTTTTGTCGGTGTCGCCGGTGACCATCATGGTTTTGATGCCCATTTTATGCAGACGCTCGATCGCCTCGGCGGCTTCGAGTCGCGGGGTATCGGCGATCGCGAATACCGCGGCTTCCTTGCCGTCCACCGCCATGAACACCGGAGTCTGGCCCAGGGCGGCCGCGCCGTCGGCGGGTTCCGCCAAGCCATGCACTTCTACTTGATGACTTTGCAGCCAAGCTTGGTTGCCGATCAGCAGTTTGTAACCGTCCACTTCGGCGCGGATGCCTTGCCCGGTCTCACTGTAAAAATACGCGCATTCATGCAAAGCCAATCCCAGCTCATCAGCGTGTTTGACGATGGCCTTGCCCAGGAAATGTTCGGAGTTGTTTTCGGCGGACGCCGCCAGCATCAGCAATTTGTTTTCGGCGATGCGCGTGACTTTGTGGATTTTGACGACTTTAGGCTTGCCTTCGGTAATCGTCCCGGTTTTGTCGAATACGATCGCGTTGAGCTTGCTGGCAATTTCCAGGCTCTCGCCGTTACGAATGTAGACGCCTTGCTTGGCCGCCTGCCCGGTGCCGACCATGATCGCCGCCGGCGTCGCCAAACCCAACGCGCAGGGACAGGCAATCAACAGCACGGTAATTGCATTGCCGAACGCCAGGCCGAACGGCGCGCCGACGATCAACCAACCCGTCAGCGTCAAAGCGGACAAGCCGATAACGGCCGGCACGAAGACCGCCGAAATCTTGTCTACTTGCTTTTGGATCGGCAGTTTCGCGGCTTGTGCCTGATCGACCATGTGCACGATGCCGGCCAGCACGGTATTCATGCCAACGGCGCTGGTCCGCACCTGCAATACGCCGTTGCCGTTAACGCAACCGCCGATCACCGTATTGCCGGTCACTTTGACGACCGGCATGCTCTCGCCGGTGATCATCGATTCATCGACCGTGGAAATACCGTAGATAACCACACCGTCGGTCGGAATTTTTTCGCCTGGACGCACCAGCAACACGTCGCCGACTTGAATCTCGTCGACATCCACCCGTCGCTCTTCGCCGTTTTCGGTCAACAAGGTTGCGGTCTGGGGTTGCAGATCCACCAGTTTGCGGATCGCTTCGCCAGCTTTGCCCCGCGCCCGTTCTTCCAGATAGCGCCCCAGCAACACGAAGGTGACGATGGCCGCCGCCGCCTCGAAATACACGTGGCTCCGCCGGCCGAATAAGGCCGGCAGGCTGTAACCGTAAGCCGAGCCGACGCCCAGCGCGATCAGGCTATCCATATTGGCGGCACGCTGCTTGGCCAGCCGATAGGCCTTGACGAAAAACTGGCTGCCGGTACCGAATACCACTTGCGTGGTCAGGGCAAATTGCAACCAGTGCAGCCAGACACCGGTACGCATCGTCATCGCCACCGCCACCACCGGCGCGGTCAGCAGCCCTGCCCATACAAATCGACGCCGGGCCACGTCAATTCTTTGCAACTCCTTTTCGATCAATTTTTTCCGCTGCGAAAGGGTATCGACCTGCAAGGCGGTGTACCCGAGTTTTTCGATGGCCTGGATAACGTCGGACTTGGTTAAGCAACCTTGAACATTGACCGTTTCGGTGGCGAAATTGACGCTAGCCTTTTTAATGCGCTCGTCGCGGTTCAAGACCATTTCGATCAATAGCGCGCAAGACGCGCAGCTCATGCCTTCCACCGCCAAATCGATGTCGGCCAAAGGTCCTTCAGGCAATTTTTTCTTGTCGGACTTACCTAGCGGGCGCTTGCTGGCAATGTTGCCGAGGACGGCATCGAGCAAAATCAGCAGATTTTTGGCGGGGAGCCGACTCGAGTCGAATTCTATCGCGACCGAACCGATCGCAATCACCGAGCGTACTCGTTTTATTTCCGGTCTTTTTTTAAGAAGGATTTCGAAAATGTAACTACGTTCGGGGTCGCCGACCAACACCGGGGTAATGATTCTGATCCGGTTGCGTAATTGGTGCCGAACCTCAAAATGCCGATATGGGTTGTTATCGGTAACCATTAAGACTGCACTCCTAGATATTACTGACCAAAGAACCCCGCGCACCGCGCCGGGCCACGACCAGTCGACTTATTTGGGCCTGCGGGATCTGACCAACAAGAAAAACATATAAAACACCGCCAGCCATTCGTAGCGGTGGGTCCACGGCCTTGGCAGCCATTGCTGGGTAATTCGCGGCCAGTGTGCCTTGATTAAATACAACACCAACACGTCGTTCAGAAAGTCGATCACGGCTTTCTCGGGATCCTTGAACAAGGCTTTCGGCCCCTGGCTACTGAGTTTGCCAAGGACTTTGGCCGCTTCGACGGTTTCCCGGCCCGCCTGAACTTTCTCACCGAACCAAGCGCCAACCCTTGTATTTTTAAGCCGCCTCTTAATGCCGAGAGCCAAACGGCCGGCTGACTTGGTCACGGGGATGTCGTCGAAACAGCCTTCAGCCTCCAACTCCGCCAGCGCCGTGTGCATCGCCCGCGCCAAACCGTTAAAGTCGCAAACCGCTTCTTGAAAACGGATCGCCAACTTACGTTGGCCGCGGAACAAATCGACTGCCAGGACACCCGGCAATTCGCGAATCCGCTTTACCAACGCAACGGCGGCCATTGGCCGACAAGCTCGCTCGGGTAGTTGGAAGCGCAGGTGACCCTCGTGGCGATAGCGCAGAACAAATTCTCTTTGTATAGCCATATCAATGAGATAAAAACAAAAACGGGCGACGCCTTGGCCGGCTGCCGCCCGTTTTTAACACAGAATCGAAGAACCGGGTTCGCATCAACGCGATCAATTCTCTTCTTTGGCTTCGGCGACGATGTCTTCCAGCGTTTCCTTTTGATGCAATACGAAATCCTTGCCGGCGTCGATAGTCTTTGCCGCACTGGCCACGATTTCTTTTCGGTATTTGTATACGAAATAACCGGCAACCATGCCGGCGCCGAACAGTAAAACCGGGTGTTTTGCGATTTTGCTCATCAATTTTCCTCCAGTGTTGACGGTTGCGGTAGCCAGTGTTCCCGCGACAACCTGCTTACTCATCGACGAGTCGGGTAAACGCGCCTGCTTGTCGTGATTGTGCGCCATAACGATCCTCTGGTTAGCTCCGAGTAGGTTGGGACTTGTTGTCGTGGTCGTCGGGCACTATCAGCTCCTCATGAAGCATCTGAAAAATGCCCTTACAACCCTCGCAACAAAACTGTTTGTCGCCGTCGATGGTTTTAAGTTCGAAACCGCTGACTTCGACAGCCAGTCCGCACAGATCGCAATTTTTACCGTTTTCGTTCGTCACCATGTCTTCCAATCCTAAATAATTCCTTGCCGGAAACCGTAAGGGATTATAAACGCCTCATTCCGTGACGGGTAATGGATGACAAAAATACTCGCACTCGGTCGCTCAACGCCCACCACGCGCGGCTTTACTAGAGGCCTTCATCAACGCTATCCGCAACGCGCCGGTCAAGCTGGTACTTAACCCTAAACGCATTGCCAAGGCCGGCACTAGAATCATCGAAGCAATTGCCAGCCCCGCGCCCAGGACCAAACCACCGGTGTTCAGGTGTTGAGCGGTGGTTTCGTAATTCGTGACGATCAATTCTTGCGCCATGTTGCTACCTCTGATGGAAAAGTGAAAAACACTATTTCCAAAAAGAGCACAAACAATGCCACAAGCCAAGATATTGACTTTTATAGAAAAAAATCAAATGCCTTAAAAAACGGTAAAAATTTTAAGCGATATGCCGCAAAAATATTATGTCATTTAACATAGTTTAGCAAACGCTTTTTCTCGCCCCAACTTCAGTCCCGTCAAAGTTTTTGCCTTCATCGCCATCGTTCCCGAGCCGGCAGGAACTCAATACAACCCTCGTCCGGCGTCCCATAACAGTACCTTGCCGCCAAAGAATTCGTAGCGGACCTCGCTAGTCCGCTCCAAAAAACCGAGCAGTTCGTCGGACATTTTCTTGCTTTCCATCTCGTCGGTAATCACCCAAACCCGTCGATGCTGATTGAACAAGCGTTTCAATTCATCGAGGTTGGTGACCAGCTTGCCACCCGCCCAGCGATCGACGACTTGACCTTGAACCGAGGCGTGCCGGTATACCTCGTCGAAGGATAAGGTTTCCATCAAATAATAATCGACACCGCCCATCACAATCGCCGCCGACATCGGCGATACCGTCAAGATCTTATCGTCGGGCAATTTCTGCGCCGCGATATAGTGATAGGCGGTTTCATGCCCCATGTTAATCGGCCGCGAATAGGCGTTCACCAGTGCCAGCGGATCGGACTGAAACGGTACCAGCGCCAGCAGCAATCCAACCACGATGGTTCGCCACCGGTTGCGCAACACCTCGACCGTACCGCTATTTCCGAAAAGGCGCTCCGCGAGCGCATCTATCCAACCACGGCCAGTCAATACCGCCAATACGATCAAAAATGGATACAACGGCGACACGTAGCGATTCGCAATCTGCATGAGCAGTACCGACGCGACGAATGCGCTGACAAAGGCCAGCAAATACAGAGTGACGATGGCCGGGTCGGATTTTCGTCCCCGGAACCAATACCAAAACCCCGAAACCACCAGGACGCTGTAAGCCAGCGCCATGCGTTGGTTGCCCAATAAAAACAAATTGACGAAGACATGCGGATTGATCAAATGCAGCTTCATGATCGAATCGCTGGAGGTGGCGATTCCGACGTGCGGGGTCAGGCACAGTATCGTAAAGATCACCATATCGGCGATCGTGACCGTCATCATCGTGGCGAATCCGATCAGTATCGACCGATCGGCGCGCCAGTCGAACGGCTTGTAATATAAAAATCCGGCAATACAAAACGCCGGAAAGGTAATCACGAACACCTCCTGACTCAGGGCCGTCGCGGTGCAGAATACGAAGAACCAATGCTGATAGCGGCGGCCGTCCCGCCAGATGAAGCCCCGTAAAAACAGGTAGACGCTGACCACGCCCAAAAACTGCATGAACTGGTAAAAACGGATAATCCGCGAAATAAAGATCTGCCAGGGATCGAAGGCCAGCAATACCGCCACCAGCAGCGCCAAACCGCGCCGTCCGCTGATTCTCAGCGTCAGTAAATACCCGGCGACCACCACACCCAGCCCAGGCACGATCGACAAGCCCCTGGCGATTTCCTTGCTGTCGCCGAAGACCGCCAACCATAAGGCCAGCACGTAATGGTAGAGTGGCGAACGGGTGTACAACACCCCGGACACGGCTTCCGGCGACAATCCTTTCAGGATGCCGCGCGAAGCGTCCCAACTGACGTTTTCGTCCGCTTGTAAATCGTCGAAGCCAATCTGGTAGTAACGCAACGCGAAACCGGCCACTAAAGTCAGCCCTAGCCATAAGCGAGCATCGCTGGCCCGCCGCCAAGCTTCCGGCCACGACACCTTAAACGCCGGGCGGCGTAATATCCACCAGGACAACCCTGTCACCGCCGGCACCCACCCCAGCCAAAACGGCCGCCATATCGGGTCCTCCAACCAAAGAACACTGTCGGTCTCGCCGTAGCGGACCCGCAACGCGATCAGCATCAACGCCGCAATCGCTCCGATTGCCAATACCCCGGATGACCCACTCGCCGCCGCTCCGGACCCGAGACGGAAGACGCGGGTCGCCAACCAACAAGCACCGGCCGACACCAGCCACAGCCCCAAAAACTGAACCATCCAGTCAACATCGATCGGCGCGGAGGTTTGCAGTTTCAACGCCCCCAAACGGCTGTCGGCCGACAACGTCGCGGCCGCGACCCATTGCCCCGCGCCCGACAACCAATCGGGATGCGCCTGAATCTGGGTTTGCCAATGCAGACCGCCGTCGAGCACCCGCTGGCCCAAACGGCCGTCAATAAACAAAACCGGCGGACCGGCATCACTATTCGGCCTGACCACCCGCACGCTGAGCCGACCTCGATCCGCCGCCAGAAACCGGGTCAAGTCGAAGGCTTCGATGCCGTCGCCGCCGCCGGCACCCACCAACTCATCGTCCCAAAACAGGTGGTACGGCCAATCGCAGCCGATTCTGACCCAGGCGGAACCGCCCGCGACTTGGCGCAAACCGTCCAGTTCGGTTGTCAGGCGCATATCGCCGGCCAACCAAACGCCGGACAAACCCCTTTCGGCACGCGGCGTGGTCCAGATCGTCGGATCGATGGGCGCATAGACCGGCTTCTCCAGATCCCCCAAAGGCCGCGCGGCCGGCCACTCCCTTTCGTTGTAGCCGGGCTCGAAAAAGCGCTGGCCGGTTAAATTGGCCGCGACACCCACCGCTCGCCAAGCCTCGGCGCGACCGTCGATTTCAGCGCTCAGTCCCTCGCCGTCGGCCCCACCCTTGATCGCCAGACGCGGCAGGTGTTGCGATTGCACGTAGACCACCAAGGTGTTCTCGCCGGGCAGCAAGTACGGGGTGATGTCGATATAGTGCAAGACACGCCATTCTTCATTGGCGGCGCGTTGCGAGGTCGGGTTGCGCGGCATGTCCCAACTGTGAGGAACTTGGCCCTGGGCGCGATCGGAAAAGCGGGTTTGAAACGGCAAGGAGGCGTTGATCGAATATTTGTTCCAAGACACTACCCGGCCGTTCACCATCAACTGGTAGTCGTCGGCGGCCAGTGCCACCCAGCCGTGTTCAGGCTTGAACGGCAAACGCCAAGTCTGCCGAAAATAAGCACGCCGTTCGGCCTGTTCCGCTCCCATCCAACCGTCGGGCATTTGATCCCGAACCGGACCGTAGCGTATCGGAAGCAACCAATTCGCCAGACACAATGCGATCAACAACGACGCGATCAGCAAGCCGCCCAACGACGGCAACAGGCGCCGAATCCCGTTCATAGCCATATTATTTCCAACTGTCCGGTGTCAGGTACTTGGTGTAGAGGACATGAGCCGCCACCGGGTCGTCGCGCCGAAACGCCGCCCAGCTTTTGGTCGCCCAGTATTGTCCGGAAATCGTCATCTTTCGGAAATTGACGAACTTCTGCAACGCGACCACTTGATTGATCGACTCGGCGGCCCGATCGAATTGTTTGTATTTCAGATAGACCAGCGATAATCCGTACCAAGCCATCGCCGAGGTCGGCATTTGTACCAGGGTTTTGTTCCACAGTTCCTCGGCCAAGCCGTACTGGCCGGCATTGTAGGCCTGTACGCCGTATTCGAGAAAAACCGCGGACAGCCAGTACCGATAGGCCGGCATCTCGACCAAACGCTGGGTCAGCGGCTCGCCGGCCAATTGTTCGGCGCGCGCGTAATTGCCGGTTCTGACTGCTTTGGCCAGTTCGAACAAGGGCCACTCCCGGCAATCTGCGCATTCTTTCGCCAACGCCATTTCGCCCAAATCGGCGAAATACGGCAAGGCATAGTCCACGCCCGGATTCCAGAACGCCGCCCGCCGCCAATCTTCGGCCGCATCGTGCCAATTTCCCGCAGCATAACGGGTTTTACCCTGATCGACGTAGTAATAAGCCAGCCATTTGGGTATTAACAAGCCGGCCAATACCACCGCGAATATCGGCCACATCCTCGGCGATCGTGCGGCCTCGGCCGAAACCGGGATGAGCCAACGCGCCGGCAATATCGTCAAAACCAAGCCCAGAATCGCAAAAATCCAGCCCTTGCCGACCGAATTTAAAAACTCGTTCGAGTAACCAAGCACGTTTTGCAGGACATGGGTCTGATATTCCGGTAACGCCGCCTTAACGCCCCATTCATCCTCGAACACCGTGGCGCTCAGCGTGTCCGGCGGCATCTGGGTCATTATGGTCCGACTCTCCCGCCAGTCGAACTGTTGCCAGTTCAAACCGGCTTCCATGTCATCCACCACCCTATCCACTTGGCGGTAAATCACACGGGTATCCAACCCGTACTCCGGATACCAGTGATTCATCACATAGGGAAAGGCCAGCGTTAACACCAGCAACAACCAGCCGGCGCCAACCACCCGCCTACGGAAAACAACAGTCCCGCGCAGCGCGGCAATCGCCAAGCCCGCATAGCAGAGCAAGCCGGCGCGCACCGCGAATTCCCACCCGATAGCGGCGTGCTCTCTCAGCTCCACGCCCGCGTTTCCGAAACTGGACATCGCCGACGACGGCACCGAATACCAGCCGGCCTGAACGCCCAACAACACGGCCAACCAACCGACCGCGAACAAATAGTAATTGCGAGGAATCAGGGTCAGCCGGGCCAGCATGCTCAAATTGCCTCGCGAGCTTCGCCGGTCTTTTGGCGCTCGAACATCATCAGGCCACCGAACAGACTCAGCAGTAAATTGATGCTGTAGACACTGAGTGAAATGGACAATACGTCGGCGCTGGATACCCCGACCGAGCCGAACAATCCGATCATGACGCCCTCGCGTATACCCAATCCGCCTATCGACAGCGGCACCATCGTTACGATGGTAATCGCCGGTAAAAACAGAATGAAATAAATCGGATCGACTTCGATATGCAAGGCCTTGGCGGCCAAGGCATAGTAAATCGCGAACATCAATTGCAATACAGTCGATACCGCCGTCGCCCCCAACAAGGTGCGCCGATGATTGCGGAACGAATACAGCGCCATGTACAACTGGGCGATCTTTTCGCCCAAGGCCTTGGGAAACAGTTTCTTAGACAACCACAGGTTCAGGCGGGCCATCGGCGGGCACCAGATCACCAGCATCAGCAGCAACAAAAACAGCGCCGATCCGGCCACCGCAAAAAGCGCGATCTGCGATTGCAATTTGACCAGATTGAACGGCGATACCGCGACCGCCAATACCGTCAAGCCCACCAAACCGGTTAAGCGCTCCAAAAATACCGAAACGATGGCCAGATTCGGGTTGTTAATGGTTTTATGCAAGCGGTAACCCTTGACGATATCGCCCCCCAGACCGCCGGGGATGAAATTGTTCAAGAACATGCCGACCATATAGAACTTGAATAAGCGATAGACCGAGACTCTGGCGCCTTCGGCAACCAGAAACAGTCGCCAACGATAAGCCGAAATCCATTGGCAAATCGCGTAATAAACCCAGCCGAACACCACGAACTCCGGGCCCAAGTTGGCGATGCGCCCGACAAACTGATCGATGTCGGCCACGCTGAACAAATAAGCCAGCAATCCGCCGCTAATCAACAACTTAACGATAAAACCCAAGGTTTTCTTCAATCTCATGTTCCGCTTCCGTCGGTGTGCGAGAAGGTAAGCCTTCACGCGCTGATAATAGCCCAAAAACCGCGCTAAGCCCCGGCCTTCAACATTTCCCATGCCAGCGCGGCCATGTTGGCGGAACCGCCGCCCTCGCCCAACGCCTGCTTGACCAAGCGCAATTCGCCGATTTGGTTTTCTCGATACGCGCGATCGGCCAACAAACGCTCTACTTCGGCCGCCAGATTCTCAGGGGTCAAGTCGTGCTGAATCAGCTCCTTGACGATGGCTCGCCCGGCGATGATGTTAGGCAAGCCGATGAACGGAATTTTGACCAAGCGCTTACCCAACCAGTAGCTGAATGCCGCCAACCGGTACACGATGACCATCGGCACCGTCAGCAACGCGATTTCCAAGGATGCGGTACCCGAGGTGGTCATCACCGCGTCGCAGCATTGAATCACGTCGTAAGCCTGTTGTTTTACCACATGGATCGTGACACCGGCATGACTTAACGCGGCTTGGATTTGCCCATCGTCAACGCTGTCGGCCTGGGGCAGCAAAAATTGCGGCTCGGGCTGGCGCCGGCTCAGAATGGCGGCCGCGTCCAACATCACCGGCAACATGCGCTTGATTTCGTTACTCCGGCTGCCGGGCAGGATGCCGATGACCGGCCGGCGCGGGTCCAGGCCGAATCGGCTGAAATCTTCGTCGCGGCCGCGCAACGGTTTCACTTTATCGACCGACGGGTGGCCGACGTAACGCACCGGCACGCCCTCGGCTTGGTAATAACGGGTCTCGAACGGAAAAATCACCGCCATCATATCGATGGCTCTGCCGTAAGTCTTCACTCTACCCGGCCGCCAGGCCCACACCTGCGGACTGACGTAAAACAACACCTTAACGCCCTGCCGCTTGGCGAATTTGGCCAACTTCAGGTTGAATTCCTTGTAATCGACGCAGACCAGCAAATCCGGCTGTTCAGCCGCGACCAAGGCCTGCATCGTCTTTAACGCCCGGCGGATTTCCCGGTAATGCTTCAGCACTTCGACCAGACCGATCACGCCGATGCCGGACGAATCGTAGCGGATGTCGATGCCGGCCTCCCGCATCGCGGTGCCGCCCATTCCCACGCCGCGGACGGCCGGATCGATCGCTCGCATCGCCTGAAACATGTGGGCCGCGTGCCGGTCGCCGGAGGATTCGCCGGCGCTGAACAGCACCGTGTAGGTTGGATTGGAAGCGGTCATGAATGCCGTCAAGACGGGCCGAACGGCGTTCGGCCCAAGCCGCGAGCGGATCAGTTGGCCAACGCGCCGCGAATCACGTCGGCAATTTCGGCGACGGTGTCGTCAGCTAAATTGGAGCAGATCGGCAGCGAGAAACACTTGGCGGCCACCGCTTCGGTCACCGGCAACGACAGCCCGGCGCAGTCGTCCTTGAATACGTTTTGCTGGTGCAACGGCACCGGATAGTAAATCGCGCTGGAAATTTGCCGATCGTACAAGGCCTTCATCACCTCGTCGCGGCGCTCGCATAACAAGGTATATTGATGATAGACATGCACGCCGACGCCGTCCTCGAACGGCGTCGCCAACGGCAAATCGGCCAGCAACTTGGAATACAAATGCGCAGCGTGCCGACGGGCGGCGTTATATTGATCGATGCGCTTGAGCTTGGCCCGCAATACCACCGCTTGCAATTCGTCGAGCCGACTGTTGTAGCCGACCACGTCGTGGTAATAACGGACTTCGGAGCCGTGGTTGCGGAATTGCTTGATCTTGGCGGCGGCTTCGTCGGACGAAGTTGTCACCAATCCGCCGTCGCCGAAGCAGCCCAGGTTTTTGCTGGGGAAAAAGCTGAAACCGGCCGCGTCGCCGTAGCTGCCGGTCTGGCGATTGGCGACGGTCGCGCCGAAAGACTGGGCGCAGTCCTCGATCAGTTTCAGACCGTGTTTGTCGCAAATGGCCCGAATCGCCGGCAGATCGGCCGGCTGGCCGAACAGATGCACCGGCATCACCGCCTTGGTTTTCGGGGTGACGGCCTGTTTAATGGTCTCCGGCGTGATATTGAAGGTGCCCGGATCGATATCGACGAACACCGGCGTCGCGCCGACGTATTTGATCGCCTCGGCGGTGGCGATAAAGGTGAACGCGCTGGTAATCACCTCGTCGCCCGGACCGATGCCGTGCGCCAGCAAGGCCAAATGCAGCGCGTCGGTGCCGGAGGCGCAGCCGATGGCGTGCTTGACGCCCAAATAGTCGGCGGCTTCTTTTTCAAACGCTTGGACATTGGGGCCCAGGATGAACGAGCAACTGTCGATCGTCGCGGCCATGCCGGCTTCGATTTCGTCTTTGATGTCGGCGAACTGCGCCTTCAGGTTGACCATCGGAATCATCGCAAGCCCTCTAGCGTTGGATTAAAAAGTGACTGATTTCGATCGCGGTGGCCAGTGCCTTGCGGCCGGCTTCGCCGGGCACCAGCGGATTGTCGCCGGATTGCACGCACGCGACGAAATGTTTGATTTCCTCCAGCAAGGCGTCGCCGTTTTCGAACACAGACTCTTCGGTGACGATTTCCGGAATACCGGGAAACATCTCCTTGTCGCCGGTCTTGTGCTTGATCAATACCCGATTTTGAAAATCCACCGAGATATAGGAGCTAGGCCGGAACATCCGCATCTTGCGTTCCATTTTCATGCTGATCCGGCTGGCGGTGACGTTGGCGACGCAGCCGTTCTTGAAGGTAATCCGGGCATTGGCGATGTCGGTGCCCTGGGTCAGCACCGAGGTGCCGCTGGCGTCGATTTTCTCGATTTCCGAATCCACCAGCGCCAGAATGATGTCGATGTCGTGGATCATCAAATCCAATACCACGCTGACGTCGTTGGCGCGCGGATTGAACGGCGACAAGCGGTGAGATTCGATGAACAGCGGCTTCTCGTCGAGTTTTTCCAGACCGCGCACGGCCGGGTTGAAGCGTTCCAGATGGCCGACTTGCAAGATCACCTGCTTCTCGCGAGCAATTGCAATCAATTCGTCGGCTTCCTCGACCGTCACCGTAATCGGCTTCTCGACCAACACGTGCGTGCCCGCGTTCAGGAAGTCCTTGGTAACCTGATGGTGCAGAATGGTCGGAACGACAATGCTGACCGCATCGACTTTACCCAACAATTCCCGGTAATCGGTAATGGCTTCGACGCCATGTTTTTCCGCCACCAATTGTGCCGCTTCGGGATTGATGTCGACGACCGCCACCAACTCGCAGTCCTTC
Source organism: Methylomonas sp. BG-2 (assembly GCF_057766305.1). NCBI lineage: Bacteria > Pseudomonadati > Pseudomonadota > Gammaproteobacteria > Methylococcales > Methylococcaceae > Methylomonas > Methylomonas sp. BG-2. The sequence continues at coordinate 14,382 of NZ_JBYMAP010000043.1, forward strand.
AACGACGCGTATTTTTCCGCATGAAATTTCCCTAAATATCCCGCACCGATCACGGCACACTTCAGTTTACTCATAGACAACCACACGTTAATTGCAACTTCCCGGCCGCCATTCCGGCGACGGGCATAAAGCCGTGTATTGTACCATTAGAATTAGGCTTGAATCAGCCAAGCTGTAGACCGCTGGCGGCGAGCGGCGGTCGCGAAGCAACTCGCCGCGCGACGCAAGCCCAATCGGCGCGACGGCTAAACCCGCGCCAGTCGTGCCACGACCCGCCGCAAATCCTCTTCGGTATCAACGCCGGCCTCTGGAATCTGATCGACGATCTTGACCAAGACTTTCTCGCCGTGCCACAGAATACGCAACTGCTCCAAGGCCTCGACGCTTTCCAGCGGCGACACCCCCCAACCGCAATAGCGCCTCAGAAAGCCCACGGTGTAGGCGTATAGGCCAATGTGACGAAAATTCGGCAACTCGGCCGCCGCCACATCGTGGCGATCGGGGAAGCTTGCGCGGTGCCAGGGTATCGGCGCCCGGCTGAAATACAGCGCGTAGCCGTCCTTATCCAATACCACTTTCACCGCGTTGGGATTGAAGATTTCGGCGGCCGTAGCGATTTTCGCGGCCAGGGTGGCGATGCCGGCCAGGCCTTGACTCGCCAGAGCGGCGGCCGCGTCGCGAATATAGGCGGGCGGTATCAGGGGTTCGTCGCCCTGCAGATTGACAACGATCTCCTCGTCCCGCCAGCCGAGCTTTTCCGCCACTTCGGCGATGCGTTCGGTGCCGGATTGGTGATTCGGATCGGTCATCACGGTTGGTATACCCAACGCGGACACGGTATCGAAAATGCGCCCGTCGTCGGTGGCAACCACGACTTGCTCGGCATCGGCTTCCAGCGCCCGCTGGCAAACGTGGGCGATCATCGGTTTGCCGGCGATGTCCAGCAGCGGTTTGCCGGGCAAACGGGTGGATGCGTAACGCGCCGGAATCACCACTTTGAACGCGGTCATTTGCGCAAGGCTTCCGCTTCTTCGAAACTCAATTCGCGGGCGTCGTCTTCCAACATCACCGGAATGCCGTCGCGGATCGGGAAGGCCAGTTTATCGGCCTTGCAGATCAATTCCTGCTTGTCCTTGTCGTAGATCAGCGAGCTTTTGCAGATCGGGCAGGCCAAGATCTCGAGCAATTTTTTATCCATGGGCTTTGTCTTTGAGTAGTTTGAGCAATTGTTGAGAGAAGGCGTCCGGCAATTCGGCGGCAATCGGCAGATACCAGAAATTCGGCCGGGCCAGGCGCCGGCATTTGACCGCGTCTTTCTCGGTCATGATCAGCGGCCTATCGTCGCCGGCCAGATCGGCGGCGGTGTAGGCATGATGGTCCGGAAAGGCTAAACCCGTGCAATGCAATCCGGCGGCGGCCAGTTGCCCGAAAAACCGCTGGGGGTTGCCGATCCCGGCGACCGCCCGGCAATCCCGGCCGGCGAAATCGGCCAGCGGTCGGCGTTCGCCGGACTGCAAATTCACCAAAACCTCGCCTCGGCACTGCATGGCAATCTCGCCTTCCAGCAATTCGCCGCCGCCATTGACGACGACCCAATCCGCTTGCTTGACGCGTTCCGGCGGTTCGCGCATCGGCCCGACCGGCAGGCAATAACCGTTGCCGAAGCGGCGCTGACCGTCGATCACGACGATTTCGACATCGCGCGCCAACGCATAATGCTGCAATCCGTCGTCGGATATCAACACGTCGCAGGCTTGCTTGGACAGCAATTCGCGGCCGGCCGCCGGCCGATTCACGCCAACCACTACCGGACAAGCGCAGCGCGCCGCCAACAGCACCGCCTCGTCGCCGACTTGGGCCGGATCGCTATCGACCGTCACCCAGCGCGGTTTGTCGTCTTTGGCGCCGCCGTATCCGCGGCTGATCACGCCGGGCCGGTAACCTTGGCTCTTCAGTACCTCGACCAGATAAACCACCAGCGGTGTCTTGCCGGTGCCGCCGACGGTGATGTTGCCGACCACAATCACCGGCACCGGCAGTTTGACCGTCTTCCAAATGCCGACCCGGTACAACCAGCGCCGCAGACGAATCGCGTCCAGGTAAAACATCGATAGCGGCATCAGCCAGGCGGACAGATACATTTCCTTGTACCAGGCATCCTCGAACCAGCGGATCAGGCGCGCTTTCATCTTGGCTCCGGTTTGTTCACGGCAAAGGTAATATGGTGAAAGCCCAGTTGGTTGGCGATGTCCAGCGCGCCGACCACGGCCTGATGCGGCGCCTTGCCGTCGGCGCTGATAATGAACGGCAGCAAGCGGGTTTCGCCGGCCAGTTTGGCGAGTTCGGCCTTTAAGCCGTCCGGGGTTTGGTTGACCAGCTCGTGGAATTGATTGTCGTCCCCCGCCAGCGCGTAAACACCCTTGGCGTCCACGTACAGATTGATTTCCTTGCCTTGCGGCTGGGTGTCGTTACCCTGGGCCTCCGGCAGATTGATCTTCAGTTCGGAATGATGGCGGAAGGTGGTCGCCACCATGAAGAAAAACAGCAGCACCAACAGCACGTCGATCATCGGAATCAAACCGATATCGACCGGAGCGCGGCGCTTGCGGCGAAAATCCATCAGGCTTCCTCCCGCGCGCCCTGCATGATGTCGATCAGGCGCAGCGATTCCTCTTCCATCCGCACCACGTGGTCGTCAACCAGGCGCTCGAAATAGCGATGAAAGAACAGGCTGGGAATCGCCACCGTCAAGCCGGACGCGGTGCAGATCAGAGCTTCGGAAATGCCGCCGCTCAACACCGCCGGATCGCCCATGCCGCCGACCGCGATGTCGGAAAACACCCGGATGATGCCGTCCACGGTACCCAGCAAGCCCAGCAGCGGCGTGATCGACGCAATGCTGCCCAATGCATTCAAATAGCGTTCCAGCTCGTGGGCGACCTGCCGGCCGACTTCCTCGATGCTGGATTTCATGATTTCCCGGCCGTGCTTGCGGTTCACCAAGCCGGCCGCCAGTATCCGCCCGAGCGGCGAGCTCAGTTTGATTCGGCGGATCGCCGCCTCGTCCAACTTGTGCTCGCGATGCAACTGCCAAATGTAGGGCACCAGATCGACCGGCAATATCCGCTTGCGTCTTAGCGACCAAAACCGCTCGCCGATAATCGCCATCGCGACGATGGAACACAAAATGATGGGCGCCATCATCCAGCCGCCGTTTTTGATTACCTCGAACACTCTTTCGCTACCTCGTTGTGAATTCGGACGAATTTTAACCGATTCGCGGCCGGCTTTCGCGGGCAACGCCCAGATAAGCCAGCAGCAAGGCCAGACAGCAAATCAGCGCGGCGATGATGTAAACCAACCGACCGCCCAGCATCTCCCAGAAGTACCCGCTGTAGAGACTGCCCAGCATGCCGCCGACGCCGAAACTGACGCTGCTGTACAAGGCCTGGCCCTTGGCCTGATGGGTTTCGCCGAAATATTGAAACAACAACTGCATCGCCACGACGTGGGCGACGCCGAAGGTGGCGGCATGCAACAGTTGCGCGGCGATGGTCAGCGCCAGCGAATCGACCGCGTCGGCAATCAGCAACCAACGCGCCACGCTCAACACAATTGACGCCAACAACAATCCGCGCGGCCCCATGCATTTCAGCAAGGGCCGCATCGCGACGAAGATCAATACTTCGGCGGCGACGCCGGATGCCCACAGCAAGCCGGTCGCGCTGGCCGAATAACCGTGTTGCTGCAAGTACACCGAATAGAATACGTAATACGGCCCGTGCGCAGCCTGCAGCAACAAATAAACCAGCAGGAAGGCCAACACCGCCGGCCGGCGCAACACTCGCCACAACCCCGTCTCACCGCCGCCGCTGGAATGGCGCGGCGCCGTTTCCGGCGTGATCAACGCGGTCAACCAATTCAAAATCATCAAACCGGCAATGATCAACGGTAAATAGGCGATGCTGAAGTCGTCGACGAACCGGCCTATCCCCAGCACCGCCGTGATAAAGCCGATCGACCCCCACAAGCGAATCCGACTGTAGCGTTGCGGCTCGGCCTTCAAATGAAACAAGGTCGCGGCTTCAAACTGCGGCAGCGTCGCGTTCCAGAAAAAACTGAACATTACCGTGACCGCCGCATACCAGCGGAAGTCGCTACGATAGGCAAAGGCCGCGAAACTGACCACCGCCAGTAACGACGTCAGCCGAATCAGACTCAGATTACGGCCGGTCTTGTCGGCCAACCAGCCCCAATAATTGGGCGCGACGATCTTGGTGGCGACCATCAGCGCGGTCAGCTCGCCGATCTGGTCGGCGGCAAAACCGACCTGCCGCAGATACAGACTCCAGTACGGCAGGAACGAACCGAGCGTCGCGAAATAAAAGAAGTAGAAGCTGGATAAACGCCAGTAGGGAACGGGCATTTAACGCAGGATCGGCAATCCGCAATCGACGTGCAGGTTTTGCGCCCGATGGCGCAGCAAATGGTCCATCAACACCAACGCCACCATCGCCTCGGCGATCGGCGTGGCGCGGATGCCGACGCAGGGATCGTGGCGGCCTTCGGTGACGACTTCGATCGGCTCGCCTTTAGTGTTGATGCTGCGGCCAGGCAGGCGCAGGCTGGAGGTCGGCTTCAACGCGATCCTGGCGACGATGTCCTGGCCGGTGGAAATGCCGCCCAGAATGCCGCCGGCGTGATTGCTCAAGAAACCGTCCGGCGTGATTTCGTCGCGAAACTGGGTGCCCTTGGTGGCGATGCAATCGAAGCCGTCGCCGATTTCCACACCCTTGACGGCGTTGATGCTCATCAAGGCATAAGCCAGTTCGGCATCCAGACGGTCGAAAATCGGCTCGCCCAAACCCGGCGGCACCTGGCTGGCGACGACTTCGATCTTGGCGCCGATCGACTCGCCTTCCTTGCGCAGCGCGTCCATGTATTTTTCCATGTCCGCCACTTTGCCGGCGTCTGGACAAAAGAACGGGTTGTTCGGGATTTCTTCCCAGTCGAATTGTTCGATCTTGATCGGGCCGAGTTGCGACAGATAGCCTCGTACCCGAACGCCGTGCTGTTGCAGCAGATATTTCTTGGCAATCGCGCCGGCCGCCACCCGCATCGCGGTTTCCCGCGCCGACGATCGGCCGCCGCCGCGATAGTCGCGAAAACCGTATTTGTGGTGGTAGGTGTAATCGGCGTGGCCGGGCCGGAAACTCTCGGAGATTTTGCCGTAGTCCTTGGAGCGCTGATCGGTGTTCTCGATCAACAAGCCGATCGGACAGCCGGTGGTCTTGCCTTCGAACACGCCGGACAGAATCTTGACCTCGTCGGCCTCGCGGCGTTGGGTGGTGTGGCGCGAGGTGCCGGGCTTGCGTCTATCCAAATCGATTTGCAAATCGGCTTCGGACAGCTCCAGACCGGGCGGACAGCCATCGACGATGGCGCCAAGCGCCGGGCCGTGGCTTTCGCCGAAGGTGGTGACGGTGAACAGTTTACCTATGGTATTTCCGGACATGGTTACAACGCGCTAGCAAAAAGAGTGTGGTGGGCCGCGACTTGTTGGGCGGTCAGCAAAAACACGCCGTCGCCGCCGCGTTCGAATTCCAGCCAGTGGAAGGCGACGCTGGGAAACATCGTCTGCAAGATTTCGGCGCTGCTGCCGACCTCGACCACCAAGATGCCCTGCTCGGCCAGATATTGGTTAGCATCGGCCAGAATCCGAATCACCAAGTCCAAGCCAGTCTCGCCGCCCTTGAAACCCATCGCCGGTTCGGCGTGAAACTCGGCCGGCAACGCTTGCCATTCCGCCAGCGCCACGTAGGGCGGGTTGCTGACGATGATGTCGTAAGGCTTGACCGGCAGTTGGTTAAACAGATCGGACTGGTATAACCCGACTTGCTCGGTCAAATCGTGTTTCTCGACATTGATGGCGGCCACCGCCAAGGCATCTTCCGACAAATCCAGCGCATCGATTTGCGCTTCCGGAAAGGCATAGGCGCAGGCGATCGCAATACAGCCGCTACCGGTGCACAGGTCCAGCACATTGAACACCTCGGATTCGTCGACCCAGGGCTCGAAGCGATCGGCGATCAGTTCGGCGATCGGCGAGCGCGGCACCAATACCCGCTCATCAACGTAAAACGACAAGCCGGCGAAAATCGCTTCGTGGGTCAAATAGGCCGAAGGCTTGCGCTCGACGATGCGGCGTTCGATCAGGTTAACGACTTCCTGGCGCTCGGACATCGTCAACACGCTTTGCAGATAACCGTCGGCCAAATCGTAAGGTTGATGCAGGGTGTGCAACACGATGGCCGCCGCCTCGTCCAGCGGCGCCGCAGTACCGTGGCCCAGAAAGATTCCGTGCTCGGCGAAACGGCTGGCGCCCCAGCGAATATAGTCTCTGATGGTGGTCAGGCTTGTGATAACATCCGGCGATGTTGTATTCATAGACAATTGGTGATTAAACATAAGCGGCGGATTTTAAACCAATCTCCCGTGCTTGTCCGAATTAAGCGACGCAATGACCGAGGCCTTATCTCCCCCGTTAAACAGCAAACTGGCGAAGAACCGCTTGTACCAGGACTGCTTTAAATATATGCAGTCCGATTCCCTGGCATTACCGACGATTCCCGACGTGTCGGTGAAAATCCGTCGGGCCATCAACGAACCGAGCGCCAACAGCAATAAAATCGCCCGCGTCGTGCAAATCGATCCGAGTATCACCGCGCGCTTGATCAAAATTTCCAACAGTCCGCTGTACCGGGGCCGCCGCCGTATCGAAAGCTGCCCGGAGGCCTTGACCCGGCTCGGCCTGAAAGCCGCTCAGGACATCATCACCGCTTTCGCGCTGAAAGCGGTATTCAATGCTAAATCGCCGGTGATACGCCGCAAGATGCAGGAGCTTTGGGCTCACAGTAGCTATGTCGCCGCGATCAGCGCGGTTCTGGCTCACAAGACGCCCGGCTTCGATCCGGACCGCGCCATGTTGGCCGGTCTGATTCACGACATCGGCATCGTACCGATATTGGCGTATGCCGACCGCCAACCCGAGATTCTGGCCAGCCCCGACGACTTGGCCGAAGCGGTGCGGGAACTGCGAGCGCCGATCGGCGTTCAGATCGTACGCAAATGGGACTTTCCTGGCGATTTCGAGGATGTCATCATTCAGGCCGAAAACTGGTACCGCGACGGCGGCGCTCAGGCCAGCTACTGCGATATCGTGATGATCTCCCAGTTGCACAGTTTCATCGGCAAGCTCGACATCAAGAAAATGCCTAAAATGGACGACTTGCCCGCCTACAAAAAAATCGCCGCCGGCAATCTGGATGCCGATCTGAGCATCAACGTACTGGATCAGGCCAAGGATGAAATCGAACACATCCGCCAAATGCTTAGTTAACCTCAACCCTACTCAAGGAGTCAGCCGATGAAAACCCCGATTCTGTCTTTCAGCCTTTGCGCCCTCGTGTTTGCGGGTAGCGCCGCGGCCGGCAGCTTGTCCGGCGGCGCTTGGCAGCCCGCCGGCTGCGGCGTCAAACCCGACGCGCCGATCATCGACGACAGCGACGTGGATGCCTTCAATAAGAGCATCGCCGCGATCAACACCTGGCAGCAGAAATCCCGCGATTACTTCGAATGCCTGATTAAGGAAGCCAATACCGACAACGCCATCATCGCCGAATCGGCCAATCAGGCTCAGGCCAAATATCGGGAAGCCGTCGAAAAAATCGGCGCCCAAGCCGACGCCGCCAAAAAGAAACTGGACAAATAATTCTCGACGCGCCGCCGGCAAAACACCACTGAACCTCGTCTCATGAACCGACTCGATTGCAAGCCCCTACTTCTAACCATGACGCTGGTAATGGCCGGTTGCTCCAGCATCGGCAAAGGCATCACCGAAGCGATATTGGAAAAGCAGGATCAGGAAGATACCCGTGTCTGCGAAATCAAGGGCGATAAATTCAACGGCATCAAGCCCCAGCTCGAAGTCCCCAACCGGACGATGAAGGTCTTGATGGTGCATGGGGTCGGCAATCATTTGCCCGGCTATTCCACGCAGTTCATGGAAAAGCTGACCAAGGAACTGAATCTGAGCGTCACCAGCAAAAACGTCAAGAATATTCAGCTGGCGGATGCGGCGGCTCCGGAAAAACCGTTGGGGAATTTGCGGATCAACCGCTATCTGGACGCCGGCCAAACCCAAGAATTGCTATTTTACGAGCTGACCTGGTCGGAAATCACCGCCAAGGAAAAAGAAGTGTTGTCTTACGACAACTCCGGCGAACAGTCGTTTCGGCGGGCGGAGGTCAACGATCTGCTGAAAAAATTCTCCAACGATACCGGCCCGGACCCGATCATTTACTTGGGCGAGAAACGCGACGAAATCCTGATGGCCTTCGCCCAGTCGTTTTGCTGGATGATCCACGGCGACTGGAACAGTCTGCCGGACGAGGTACGCCAAGTCTGTTCCACCAAAAACGTCACGCCGTTTTATAACGATAGCTATGCCTTCGTCTCGCACAGTCTGGGCAGCCGGATCACGATAGACGGCCTGCAGAAAATCGCCTCCAAGCTGGGCAACGGCGAAACCGCCGGTTATTACACGGCGCTGACCAATATTCTTAAAAACAAGGAAATTCCGATCTACATGATGTCCAACCAATTGCCGATGCTGCAATTGGGACGCTCGCTGCCGGAAGTCGCCAATCAATCGGCCGCCTATTGCCGGGCCGACGGCGCCAAATACGCCGAGCGCATCATGGCCAAGACCTCGATCATCGCCTTCAGCGACCCCAACGACTTGCTCAGTTACGCGATACCGCACGACTTCGCCAACAAATATTTGGATTCGCGGCTGTGCGTCAACGTCACCAACATCAACATCAACGTCGCCCGGGTCTACGACGCCTTCGGCCTCGGCAAGCTGGCGAATCCAATGGATGCCCACATCGGCTACGACACCGACGACCGAGTCATCGCGCTGATCGCCAAGGGCATCGCCAACCCGCACACCGCCGATATCGTCAACCAACGCTGCCGCTGGACGCAGACCATCGATTGACGCTACCGCAGCCCAAACCAACTGCCGCTCGCGAGTCAGCTTTCGCGTTGAACCCTCAGCGGCTGATCACTTGATCGTTGGCGTTCGAGTTTTCGCCGCCCCAGCCTTAAACTCCGTCGGACGACCGGCAAGTGCTGCATTTTGAACCTGGCTGTCGATTCGGCGGCCGACTCAGAGCCAAATTATCGTCTACAGTTATCTCCCGACCTTGCCGCATACCTCCGGCCGTTCCGGCTAGCCTGACGATTCGCCGTTTACTCAATTCTAAGCGCCCTATGCAGCATTTTTCACAAA